>NZ_JAKGBH010000032.1:0-47585 GCF_021532515.1 Pseudoalteromonas sp. PAST1
AGCGTTAACAAACTTGGCCACTGCGAACGGGTTGGCAAACTAGGTTTAAGTAATAAAAGTAACAACCCTGCAGGTAGTGCACGCAATGCGCCTAATAAAAGTGGCGGCCAATCAGGTGTGGCATATTTGGTCAAGGCATAGGTGGTGCCCCATAAAAAGGCGGGGATCATGGCAAATAAAATATTCAATGTCTGTCCTTGTTAATACGAAGAGATGACAAGGTAAAACCTCAAGTAAAGTTGAGGTCAATAGCTGTATCGAGTTAAAAACAAAAAAGGTTGCCTCGTTGGCAACCTTTTTTAATGAGTTATCTTTCGATGGATACTTAGGCTTTACGCCACGTTGTTTTACCAGCAGAATCTTCGAGTACCACACCAAGTGCATTCAATGCATCGCGGGCTTCATCAGCTGCCGCCCAATCTTTGTTTGCGCGGGCTTCATTACGTTTTGCTATTAACGCTTCGATGTGTGCTACTTCATCATCAGCTTGGCCACCTTGTAAAAAGGCTTCTGGATCTTGTTGTGCTACCCCTAATACCTCTGCAACACTGCGTAGTACATAAGCGAGCTTACCAGCTTGCTCTGCATCACTGTCTTTAACACGGTTTAGCTCTTTTGCTAGTTCAAATAACACGGGTAGTGCTTCTGGTGTGTTGAAGTCATCATCCATCGCTTTTCTGAATTTAGCCACATATTCATTGCTAGCTAAATCGCATTCGATTGGCGTTACCCCGCGCAGTGCAGTGTAAATACGTTCAAGTGACGAACGTGCTTGCTCAAGGTTTTCTTGCGAATAGTTAAGCTGGCTACGGTAATGACCTGATATTAAGAAATAACGAACTGATTCAGCATCGTACTCTTTTAATACGTCACGTACGGTAAAGAAGTTGTTTAATGACTTAGACATCTTCTCTTTATTAACCTGTACCATCCCTGTGTGGATCCACGTATTCACGTACTTGCCGTTATTTGCACAGCATGACTGAGCAATTTCGTTTTCATGGTGCGGGAACTGTAAATCTGAACCACCACCGTGAATATCAAAATGTTCGCCTAAGTGCTTAGAGCTCATTGCTGAACATTCGATATGCCAACCAGGACGACCCTCACCCCATGGTGAAGACCATGACGGCTCTTCTGGCTTGGCTTTTTTCCAAAGCACGAAATCAAGTGGATCTTGCTTATCTTGTGCAACTTCAACACGTGAACCAGCCTGTAGCATGGTTAAGTCTTGTTGTGATAAAGCACCATATTGCTCAAAAGTTGATACGTCAAACAATACATCACCATCTGCAGCAACATACGCATGGCCTTTGGCAATTAGACGCTCAACCATCGCGATGATTTCATCCATATGGTTTGTTACTGTAGGCTCAACATCTGGACGCAGCATATTTAAGCTGTCGAAATCTTCATGCATGGCTTTAGTCATACGAGTCGTTAAGTCATTAATTGACTCACCATTTTCGTTAGCACGCTTAATGATTTTGTCATCAACATCTGTGATGTTACGAACATATTTTAAATCGTAACCGATGTGGCGTAGGTAACGCACAATCACGTCAAAACCAACGAAAGTACGAGCATGACCGATGTGACAGTAATCATAAATGGTGATACCACACACGTACATGTCGATTTTGCCATCAACAAGGGGTTTAAACTGCTCTTTTTGTCGCGTAAGTGTGTTGTAAATTTGTACCATTTATAAAATGTCCTTAACGGTGTTTTGAGATTCTCTATGGTAACACTTGCAAAGCCGCTGCTCTAGCGCTTTATCAATTGAATAAGCAGTTTGTTAATCGTTTTAAACAAGCTCTTTGTTAATCAAACACAACTACTATAAAATAGCCCCATTATTAAACCTGATATAGGAAACCTCATGGTTGTACTACACACAAACTTTGGTGACATCACTATCAAGATGCACGAAAGCGATGCACCAAACACAGTTAAAAACTTCTTAGAGTATGCCAGCGCTGGCTTTTACAACGGTACTATCTTCCACCGTGTAATCGATGGTTTTATGGTACAAGGCGGTGGTTTTGAGCCGGGTATGGTTCAAAAAGAAGTAAACAACCCTATCGAAAATGAAGCAAACAACGGCCTTGCAAATAAAGTGGGCACATTAGCAATGGCACGTACGCCGGATCCACATTCAGCGACTGCGCAGTTCTTCATTAACGTTAACGACAATGACTTCTTAAACTTCAGCAGTGAAACATCACAAGGCTGGGGCTACTGCGTGTTCGCAGAAGTTGTTGAAGGTATGGACGTGGTAAACAAAATCAAAGGTGTTGCTACTGGCAGCGCTGGTTTCCACCAAGACGTACCTCTTGAAGATGTCATCATCGAAAAAGTAACGGTTAGCTAATTTAATCGTTTAGTCTTTTTAAGCGGGCCTGTTGCCCGCTTTTTTGCGAGTAACCATGAAACAAAGTTATTTTATTGCCGACCTCCATTTAACAGAAAACCGCCCAGACATCACCGCGGCATTTTTTGGTTTTCTTGATAACAAGATTATTAATGATGACGTTGATGCGCTGTATATTTTGGGTGATTTTTTTGAAGTATGGGTCGGTGATGACTATCAAACTGACCTTTCAAAGAGTGTTGCCGCACGTTTAAGCCAAGTCAGTGAAAGTGGTACTGAGGTGTTTTTTATCCATGGTAATCGCGATTTCATTATGCGAGAAGACTATGCTAAAAGCGCAAGTATGACTTTACTACCTGAACAAGTTGTTATTGATTTATACGGAACTCCTACAGTTATCTTGCACGGTGATGAAATGTGCACTCAAGATATTGAATACCAAAAGTTTCGTAAAAAAAGCCGTGGTTGGTGGTGGCCAAAACTAATGCTTGCTATGCCGCTTTGGTATCGTAAGAAAATTGCCCGCAACGCCCGCGAAAAATCAAAACAAAGCCAAGCTGGCAAAGCATTAGAGATTTTAGATGTAACTGAAGATGCGGTTTTAGCCATGTTTGAAAAGCATCAGGTTGCTAATATGATCCACGGTCATACCCACCGCCCCAATGTGCATCACTATAATATAAATGGTAAAACGCTAACCCGCACTGTACTGGGTGACTGGTATGAACAAGGTTCATACTTAAGAGCTACTCCTGAAAAACAAAAACTAGTCCATACGCCCTTTAAATAAGCGTATTTTTAACTATGCTGTAAACAGTAATGTTAAATACCTTCTCTGTTTATGAACCGATTAAGCCTTTTCTGTTGCTGTTTACTGTTCAGCTTTTCAGTCCACTGCCAAACTTGGCAATTGGTCACTGAACCATTCCCACCCTATTTTATTGGTGAACAACACAAGCCTGGCTGGCTTCATGAAGTGATCATCGCAGCACTGAAAACACAAAATCAAAAAGCCTCTATCGAATATACTCAATGGGCTCGAGCATTAAAACTGGCAAAACGACATAGACGTGTGGCAGTACTCGGAGCTTATTATACTGAGTTAAGAACGCGAAGCTTTATTTATTCACAACCTCTTGCGACAGCTCACACAGTACTTTTTAAACGCGCAGGCAGCGAGATAACTTTTACTGGCTCACTATATTCACTAAAACCCTATACGATTAGTAAAGGAGAAGACTATGCAGTTAGCCCAGAGTTTGAACAACACCCAGAGCTTACTGTAACAACCACTGATAGCTTAATTGATAGCTTATTACTACTAAAACATGGCCGCGTTGATTTAGTTGCAGGCACAAAAGAAGTCGCTTTGTATTGGCTCAGCAACAGCGAGCGGTTACAACAAGCAAAGCAAGTAGAAGTTGAATATATTACCCCGACTTTAGCTACGCAAAATTTACACGTGATCAGCGACAAACATCATCCCCAAGCAAAGCAATTTCAACGTAGCTTACATTTAGGTCTAAAAGCGATTGTGGCTTCAGGTGAACTAGAAGAAATTCTTCAAAGCTATGAGTTTACTGACGAGCAAACTCGTCAATTAACTCAATTATTAAGCAGAAACCCGCGCTAGTTGCGGTAATAAGAATTCAAATTTTAAGGAACTGAGCTTACTTGTAATACATAGGTACTCAAAAAAGCTTACCTAAGCTGGCACACCACTATGAAATTTAAAGTCTTCGTCAGGAGTTGATATAAGCTCAGCTTCAAGCTGACCAAAAAATTCCACACGCTCCGTGATATCAAACTCACTGATTTCTTGTGCAAGAGTTAAATAGTCTTGGTAATGACGCGCTTCAGAGCGCAGTAGTGAAATATAAAAGTCACCTAAGCGCTTATCAACATGCGGGGCTAATTTAGCAAAACGCTCGCATGAGCGGGCTTCGATGTAAGCACCGATAATTAATTTATCTACCAAAGCATCAGGCTCGTAAGTTTTTACATGGCGCAGCATTCCTTTGGCATAACGACATGGGGTAATGCTTTTATATTCAATGCCGTATTCATCCATGATCTCAAGCACTTGATAAAAGTGATGGAGCTCTTCTTTTATAAGCATCACCATTTTATCGATAAGGTCTTGCCCATAAGGTGAATTCGATTTTGGGATCATTGATTTAGTCAGCTTGTTTTTATCTGCAAGCTCTCGCCAATCCCCTTCACGCTTATAAACAAGCGTTTCAAAGGGTTTTAACCACTCAAGCAACGCATCACTACTTTCTTTATCAACTGCATACTTACGAATTAAAAACATCGCAGACTGAGCTGCTTTTAATTCACAAATTAGGTGATCAATTAAAACCACATCTAAGTTTTCTTTTTTGGTTGCCGCAGCAATCCACTCATCAGGCGTTTCGCACTTTAAAAAAGAATGAATGGGCGCTAATAAATCAGAATAAGGCACTGAATAACTTCTCATCAAAAATCTTAATTCGATTTTATCACATAAATTAGCCCGCATTCCATGACCCACATCAGTGCAAAGTAATTTTCTATATGCACTAAAGAGTTACATTTAATCGGCTATATCGATTATTTCAGCTTCTTGACAAGATTTAATTACTGAACCATAACTTAATCAAAGCTGTACAAAAATAAAACAGCTCATATTCCTTTTTTACAGGGGCAATGATTATGATTCTAAACCACTTATGGGGCTTATACGCTCACCCACTCGAAGAATGGCAGACAATTGATAACCGTCACGAAAGCTTGCGCTATAGCTTATCGCACATTTTATTAATTGCTTGTATCCCTTCACTCATGGGCTACTATTCATCAGTTTATTTGGGCTGGAGTATTGGCGCAGGTGAAGCAGTATATCTAACCCATGATAGTGCATTACTTATCGCGGTTGCGATGTACTTTGCACTAATTGCGGGCGTGTTTGCACTTGCATACTTAGCTCATTGGATGGCAGTGACCTTTGGTGCAAAACCCACCTTTACACAAACCCTAGAACTTGCTGCGTATACAGCCACGCCAGTATTTATGTCTTCATTTGCGGCATTCTTACCTGAGCTATGGTTTGTGGTGTGTGTAGGTCTTGTAGCACTGGCCTACTCAGTTTACTTGCTCTATACAGGAGTGCCAATTTTAATGCATATTCCTGAAGAGCGAGGTTTTATCTATGCCAGTTCAGTAGTCACCTGTGGGCTGATCTTACTGGTAATTATTTTGGCTGCCACAGCTATTTTATGGACTAACGGAATTGTCCACCCTATGTTTACTTAAGTTCATTGTTATTTTCCTTTCTTTCCATAAACAAAAAAGGAGCTGTAAAGCTCCTTTTTTATACCAATCAAATCAAGGCTGATTAATCAGCACTGTTCTCTTCTTGATTGTGCAACTCTAAACTCGCTGACATGGCGTTTTCACGGGTTGATTTCGCTGAATCATTACGTAAACGGTCAATGTGGTTTAGGTAATCTTGGTCGATATCACCGGTGATGTATTGACCATCGAATACTGATGTTTCAAAACGGGTGATTTCTGGGTTTTCTTGGCTTACTGCTGAGATTAAGTCATCTAGCGATTGATAGATAAGACCATCTGCACCAATGCTGGCGTTGATATCTTCAACTTCACGGCCATGAGCAATTAGCTCAGCTGCCGATGGCATGTCGATACCATATACGTTCGGGAAGCGAATCTCTGGCGCTGCTGATGCGAAGTAAACGTTCTTCGCACCTGACTCTCGGGCCATTTCAACGATTTGCGCTGACGTTGTACCACGAACAATTGAGTCATCAACAAGTAATACGTTTTTACCTTTGAACTCACGGTCAATGGCATTCAGTTTTTGACGAACTGACTTCTTACGCATTTCTTGACCTGGCATGATAAACGTACGGCCAATGTAGCGGTTTTTAACAAAACCTTGGCGGTATGGCAGGTTAAGAGCTGATGCAATCTCTAGTGCTACGTCACATGATGTTTCTGGGATTGGAATAACCACGTCGATGTCTTTGTCAGCCCATTCACGTGCGATTTTCTCACCTAACTTAGTACCCATGTTTACACGTGTTGCATAAACAGACATACGGTCAATTGTTGAATCTGGGCGCGCAAAGTAAACAAACTCAAAGATACACGGCGAGTAAGTTGCTTTTTCAGCACACGCTTGCGAGAAAAGTTGACCATCTTCAGTTACGTAAATTGCTTCACCTGGTGCAACGTCACGAACAAACTCAAAACCATCTGTTTTTAAAGCAACGCTTTCTGATGCAAACATGTACTCAGTACCATTTGCAGTTTCACGCTTACCAAATACTAATGGGCGAATACCGTTCGGATCACGAAACGCAACAATACCGTGACCGATGATCATTGCAATCGTTGCATAACCACCGGTTACTTTATTATTCACTTCAGTAATCGCAGTGAAGATATCTTCAGCATCAAGTTTTAGCTTATTAGATTTGCTTAACTCATGCGCCACGATGTTAAGTAAAATTTCAGAGTCAGATGTTGTATTAACATGACGGCGAGCTTCTGAAAATAATTGCTGCTTTAATGCTTCTGCGTTTGTTAAGTTACCATTGTGCGCAAGTGCGATACCAAATGGCGAGTTAACATAGAAAGGTTGCGCTTCAGACGAGCTAGAAGAACCAGCTGTCGGGTAGCGAACATGGCCAATACCAATTGTACCTTGCAGACGTTTCATATGACGTGTATGAAATACATCTTTTACAAGGCCATTGGCTTTACGTAAGCTAAACGTGTTGTTTTCAATGGTAATGATGCCAGCTGCATCTTGACCGCGGTGTTGCAAAACAGTTAAGCCGTCATATAACGCCTGATTAACAGGAGAAGTTCCGACTATGCCAACGATACCACACATTAAATTTATCCTCGCCGATTAACGGTTTACAGAATTTAAAAAGCTCGAGTTGTTTTCGAGGTACGAGAAGAACCACTCAACAACAAAGCCAAATTCTGGAATCAAAATAGAGTTGCCCCACCAATGCGTATTAGGTGCACCGGTAAAAGCATCAAGAAAGAAGAGTAACGCGCTTACGACCAACACGCCACGAAGAGCACCAAACACTATGCCGAAAACACGGTCTGTGCCAGATAAACCAGTACGTTGTACAAGTTCACCTAAAATATAGTTTAGTAACCCACCCAACAGGAGTGTCGCAAAGAATAATATGGCTATTGCGGCTGCATTTCTTAAAAGGGGTTCTGAAATACTTGTTAGGAAGGATGCTAAATATTGGTAAAACAAACTAGAGATGATAAATGCGCCAGCCCATACAGCTAATGACATTGCTTCTTTTACAAAGCCACGTATTAAGCCGATGATAGTGGATAGTGCAATAATGCCAAGTATGGCGTAATCAACCCAGATCATAAGAACCAACTAGTCGTTAATTTGGGGCGCATTCTATAAGAGGTATACTCAAAATGCCAGATCATTTTGTAATTTCAAACTGAGTAACTTTGCCGTTTAACTTGGTTAACTGCTTTAACTCAGGAAGCTTACTTTCTAACTCTTTCTTGCTAAGTGAAGGACCTACAAAGACTTTTGTCAGTGTGCCGTTCGGGGTTTTGATTGGACGCGTAAAGGTTTTGAAACCATTCGCTTTTAATTTTTCTTGCAGTGATTTCACATTAGGTGCGTGAGAAAAACTACCCAGTTGAATAACATAAGCCATTTGTGTGAGGTTTTCTTCTGGCTTACGGGTTGGTTCAGGGGCTTTAGCGACTGGCTTGGCAGGCTCTTGCACTGCAACTTTTGGCTCAGCTTTGTTAATTACCGGCTCATCGATAGAAGCTTCAACCATTTGCGGCGCAGTATCAATTTGCTGGGTTTCATTTGCGACAAGATCAGCGTCGTTTGCTTGCGTATCTTCAACCGGAATTTGCGAAGGTTGCTCGGCAGAGGCGACTTTATTATCAATCACCTCTTGCAAGTCTATCGTAGTGAACTCAGGGCGTTCAGGAATAGCTTTAAAGCCTTCTTTATAATGAACCTTCTCACCATCCAAAATGTTTGGAATGAAGACAATAGCCGCCACAACCACAATCGTGGTGCCTACTAAGCGATTAATAAACCCTGCGTTCACCGATTTCCTCTCTATTTTTTAAAGTAATTGATGGCTGCAGCCACAGTTATAAACGAACCGAACACTATCACTAACGTGTTTTCATCAACATTTGGTAATAATGTATCTAGCGCAGTTTCAACACTCTCATAGTGCGTACTAGGCGCTGTTGATGTGGTTTCGGCTAGTGCTTTAGCAAGATTCTCAACTTTGTCGCCGCGAAAACAATCTAAGCTTGCTAACGACCACTGGTCAACAACATTTGCCACGGCCGACATTGCAGCCACTTTATCTTTATCTGCAAGCATAGCGACTAATGCATGAATTTTAAACCCTTGATCTTTATACACGCTTAATTTGCGTGCCAAATATCGAGCTGACTCAGGATTATGTGCAACATCGGTAAAAACAAACGGCTGCTGACTTAACTGCTGAAAGCGCCCTTCTACAGTTAGATTCGCCAAGCAATCACGCACTTGTTGCTCACTTGGCAATAGCTCAAGTTTTGCAAGTAGGGTCAACGCAGTTGCTGCATTTTGACAAGGGATAGCAGGCTTAGCTAAGCGCCAATCGTTACCTTGGTACTGCCAGTTAAAGCCTTCATTATCTTCTGTGAATATGAAGTCTTGGCCTGATAGCACCATATCAGCGTTAATTTCATTACCATAATCAGTCACTGTATGCGGAATAGCTAAATCGCCAACAATAGCCGGTGTATTGGTACGGAAAATACCGGCTTTATCGTAACCAACAAGTTCTCGAGTATCGCCTAGGTATTCTTTATGGTCTAAATCTATGGTGGTGATCACACAAGCATGTGGGTTCACTATATTAGTCGCATCAAAACGGCCACCCAGCCCCACTTCTAGCAGCACATAATCAACGGCGTGACGTTTGAAAATAGCCAGTGCGCCTAAAGTACCGTACTCAAAATAAGTAAGCTGCGTGTCACCACGGCCTTTTTCAAGCATATCGAAAGCATCAACGTGGAATTGATCGTCAAGCTCTTGGCCATTAATACGTACGCGCTCGTTATAACGAATAAGATGCGGCGAAGCATAAGTACCCACACTGTAACCCTGTGCAAGTAATAAACTTTCTAGGCAACGGGCTGTAGTCCCTTTACCGTTGGTGCCTGCAATTAAGATTATTTTGCTTGATGTATCGAGTAAGCCGACTTGGTTTGCCACACGTTCTACGCGCTCTAAACCCATTTCGATATTAGCAGGGTGGACACTTTCTAAATAACAAAGCCAATCATCAAGGCTTGATGATTGGCTAGGAAGGATTTCTTTCATAGCGTTTAATCAGTTAAGCTGAAATTTACGCTACTCTATGCTCTTGTTCAGTAGAAGGCAAGTTCATAAATTTCGCTAAGATACGTGCAAGGGTGTCACGCATTTCACGACGGTCAACAATCATGTCGATTGCACCATGCTCTAGCAAGAATTCACTGCGTTGGAAACCTTCAGGAAGCGTTTCACGTACTGTTTGCTCAATTACGCGAGGACCCGCAAAACCGATAAGCGCTTTAGGTTCAGCAACGTTTACATCACCAAGCATTGCCAGTGATGCAGATACACCACCCATTGTTGGATCAGTTAATACTGAAATAAACGGTAAGCCTTTTTCGCTCATTTTTGCAAGTGCAGCACTTGTTTTAGCCATTTGCATTAATGACATAAGAGCTTCTTGCATACGTGCGCCGCCTGATGCAGAGAAACAAATAAGTGGCATGTCGTGCTCTAAACATTGATCTACAGCTTCAACAAAACGAGCACCTACTACTGACGCCATTGAACCACCCATAAACGAGAACTCAAAAGCAACAGCAGCAACAGGAATGCCTTTTAGGCGGCCTTTCATTGCTACAAGTGCGTCTTTCTCACCGCTTACTTTTTGTGCTTGGGTAATACGGTCAGAGTATTTTTTAGAATCTTTAAACTTTAATACGTCTTTTGGTTCGTGCTCTGCACCAATTTCTTGGCGGTCAGCATCATCTAAAAAGTTTTCAAGACGTTTACGGCCACTTAAACGCATGTGGTGATCACACTTAGGACACACGTTGAGTGCTTTTTCTAATTCTGCTTTATATAAAATTGAATCACAGTCTGTACACTTAGCCCAAACCCCTTCAGGGATTTCTTTACGACCTGACGATTTAGTCGTTTTAGGTAAGATTTTTTCTAACCAACTCATTTGCAACTCTCTTAATGCTGTTCTGTGTCGCAGTCTGTTTAATTGGAAACACTCGCTTGTGTTTCTGATAACAAATAAACAGACAGATTTTTTCAATTAAAACATGAATTACCCGCAGACGATATAAAAAACTGGTCTTAGTAGTAGTCTACTAAAGTCTAACTGTCTGAATCAGGTAAGAACAAAGGCCCTAATGGTGTTTTAGGAATGCCAAAATGTTCTGGGTAATCCACGTCAACTAAGTAAAGGCCAGCGGCTTTTGCTGTTGCACTTGCCTTAGCGCGCTCTTTTAAATCAAGTAATTCTTTTAACCACACAGGTTCATGCTTATGAAGACCAATGTCCATCAAACACCCGGTGATGTTTCGTACCATGTGATGTAAAAACGCATTGGCTTTAATATCAATGATCACATAATAACCTTGGCGTTTTACCGATAAATGGTGAATAGTACGATTTGCTGTATTTGCTTGGCAGTGTAGTGCTCTAAACGAAGTAAAATCATGCTCACCTATTAAATACTGACAGGCTTCTTGCATTTTAGTTTCGTCTAATGGGTGATGAAAATGGGTCACCCCTTCACTCATGATAGCGCCGCGATAGGTGTAATTATAAATCACATAGCGATAACGACGCGCTGTGGCACTAAAACGAGCGTGAAAGTCTTCGCTTACAGGCTTGGCAAAGCGAATAGCAATATCTTTTGGCAGTAAGGTATTCATACCCATCGTAAACGCGACCATTTCACGCTCAGCGTGAGTATCAAAATGGATCACCTGCCCAGTGCCATGTACACCCGCATCGGTGCGGCCTGCACAAACAATTTCGACTGGATGATTACAAATACGCGACAACGCCGTTTCTACTTCTTGTTGTACGCTATTGACGTGTGATTGACGTTGCCAACCACTGTAACGCGCGCCGTTGTACTCTACTCCAAGTGCTACTCGCATAATGCTCTATTTACCTACTGTACTAAATGACGGGGCATTTTATGCGATCTACGAGCGCAATAAAAGCCACTGTCGTAGATCACATTGTTCTGGTTACTCAGATATCACACCAACTCGCTTAACTATTGTTGCGAGCTAGTATTAATCTTCTTCGATGTTATCGAGGCCCTTGGTGCCATCTTTAGCACGAAGCTTATGGTGGATGGCTGATTTGATCAGCATATAGCCGCTAATAGGTGCGGTGATCAGTAAGAAAATTGAAATCAAAATTTCTTTCACACTGATGCCATCGTGGGTGTAGCTAAAATACACCATGGCAGCAATTAGCAGTGATGCCATGCCAAGCGTTGTTGCTTTAGTTGGACCGTGCAGGCGCATAAAAAAGTCAGGCATTTTCACAAGTCCGATTGAACCTATAAGAATAAAGCAACCACCAATTAATAATAAGATTGATACAATCCATTCACTCATCATTTGCTACCTTATTCAATAATATCGCCACGCAGCAGGTATTTACATACAGCTACAGTGCTCACAAAGCCAAGCATGGCGATTAATAATGCGGCTTCAAAATATAAATCGGTGCCCATGCTCATGCCATAAAGAATAATTAAAGCAATGGTATTTATGAACATAGTATCTAAAGCCAATATACGATCAGGTACCGACGGCCCAACAATTAAACGCCATAGGTTTAACAATAAAGATATGGCTATCATTGCAAAAACAATTAGAAAAACGGTATCTAGCATCGAAAAATCTCCTTAAGCGGTGCTTCGTAGCGCTGCTTAATAGTATTAATTAACGCTTGTTCATCAGCTAAATCGAGTACATGAATCAATAAGTAGCGCTGCTGAATTTCTTCGCCCTCTTCGAGTGACTCAGGAATAGGATAAACCTCTGCGCTCACTGTACCTGGTGTTAAAGATACTGTGCTGGCCAAAATAGTGATTGGCATTTCATGGCTTAAATCCAACGGTACTTTGATAAAACCTGGGCGTAACTTTTTCGTTGGCCCAAGGATCAACAGGGCTACTTGTAAGTTAGCAGTCACAATATCGTACAGCACTAACAATAAGTGCCTAAACGCAAGACCCGGCCTTACAATAAGAGGCTGAGGATCACGAAATGGGAAAGTGATCCACGGAATAGTAATAGCAAAAAATGCAGCTAAAAACAGGTGTCCTGGCGACACACTGTTATTTAACAACAGCCATACAATGAATAATAAAACACTGCGAAATGGTGTTGGCAACCAACGAAAGCGAGCTTCTAAACGCATTATTGGCCTCCTTGTAATACAGCGTTGATGCTAGTGTTGATATCAAACAACTGCTCTGATGTTGCTAACATATAGTCTGAAATCGGGCCTGCAAATACAACCATTAATGGTGAACACGCAAGTAATGCAACTACAGCTATCACTTTAACAGGGTGTGCTTTGGTGCCTTCAATTGCTTCACTGTCTTTGTGAGTGTGATCCCAAAATAAGCTGGTACCAGCTCGTGAAACCGCCACTAATAACGCTAAACTAGACACTAGGTAGATTGGCCAAAACAACATGGCTTTTTCGCTATCTAGCGTGCTCTTTAAAATCCATACCTTGCCTACAAAGCCAGATAACGGTGGCATACCAACAACAGCAAGCGCAGCCACGACAAAACAAGTACCAAGTAAATATGGCTGTGCAACGGCGCGCCCTGCGACTAACCGGTCAGCAACTTTACCGCGCTGTTGAGCAATTAAATCAGCAATTAAGAATAGTGCTGCGCAAATAATGGTTGAATGCACTAAGTAGTATAGTAATGCCGCGGTCGCAGCAACATTTTGAATCGCAACCAATGCCACTAAAGTACCTACAGATACAACCACCAGATTCGCAATGAGCTTTCTAAAATCTTGACTTGCCAACACACCAATACCACCCATTACGATGGTCGCTAGTGCTAAGCCCCATAACCAAGGCTGTGCCATGTGAGCAAGCTCACCAGCATTATCACCAAATATTACGGTATACACGCGCAGCATGGCATACACACCGACTTTGGTCATAATCGCGAATAATGCAGCAACTAATGGCATTGCACTGGCGTAGGTATTCGGTAGCCATAAATGTAACGGTAATAACGCGCCTTTTAACGCAAATACCACAATTAACAGCAAGCCGCCTATTTTAGCAAGGTAAACATCGTCACCCGTCAGCTGTGGTACTTTTTGCGCTAAATCAGCAATGTTCAATGTGCCTAGCACACCATAAAGTACACCCAGCGCAATTAAGAATACGCTTGAACCAATCAGGTTTAAAATGACGTATTGCAGTGCAGCTCGGGTGCTATGTTTATTGCCGGCATGCATCAATAATGAATACGAAGCAATCAACAGCACTTCAAAAAATACGAACAGGTTAAATACATCGCCCGTTAAAAAGGCGCCATTTACACCTAACACTAAAAAGTGCACTAACGGATGGAAAAAGCTCCCTTTTTTATCATCGCCAGCACAGCTGTAAAGCACTACGACCGCACCAAGGAAACTGGTAAGTAGCACCAATAGCGTTGCTAGTCTATCGGCAACCAGCACGATACCAAATGGTGCAGACCAATCACCGATTGCGTAAACAAGCGGTGCGGTATTATTAACGTGGAATAATAAATAAGCACTTACCAAGAGTGTGACAATCGACAAAATAACCGACGAAACACGGCGGATATGTAAGTTTTTTCCACATGGCGGCATGAGTAAAATAACGCCTGCCAACATCGGAATTAAAATCGGTAAAGAAGCTAAATGCTGAATCATTTTTGCTCCTTCGATGATTTAACAAGATGGCCATCAACATGGTCATTACCCAAGTCAGCACGGCCACGAATCGCTAAAATAACCACAAAAGCGGTCATCGCAAAGCCAATTACAATGGCGGTTAAAACCAGTGCTTGAGGGAGTGGATCGGCATACTCACTACCTGTACCAAGTACAGCGGCTTTGTTAATAGTTAAGCGACCTGAAGAGAATAAAAACAGGTTAACTGCATACGACAACATAGTCAGGCCGAGTACCACCGGGAAGGTACGAGCCCGCAATATTAAGTAAATTCCGCATGCAACCAGCACGCCGACGCATGATGCGTACAATACTTCCATTAAATATTTACCTCTTGCTTGGGTGTATCAGCAGTTAATTTACCTAAACTTGCTAAAATCATCAGCGTTGCACCTACAACAGTTAAATACACACCTAAATCAAATACGATAGCACTAGCAAGTTCTGTCTTGCCGACTAGCGGAATATCAAAATAATCAAACCAGGTTGTTAGGAATGGACGTTCGAAGAACCAACTTCCAATACCTGTAAACAATGCAATAGCAATACCTGACGCAATAATCTTACGATAATTCACGTCAAATCTGTCTGCAATCCAATGCGAACCATTAGCCATATATTGCAAAATAAATGCAATCGCGGTAACCAGTCCTGCAATAAAGCCTCCACCTGGTAAGTTATGACCACGTAAGAAAATATACGCAGACACAAGTAATGCAAGTGGTAACAAGCTTTGTGAAATACTCGACAGTAGAATTGGGTAACGCTCTCTTGCCCATGGGCGCCCTTCACTATCACTTGCTGGCATAAACAGCGGCAAGTTAATAAGAAGCTTATAAATACCTAACGCAGCAATACCCAATACGGTAATCTCACCTAGGGTATCAAAACCCCTAAAGTCAACGAGGATAACGTTTACAACGTTAGTACCACCACCGCCAGTTTTTGCATTAGCAACAAAGAAGTCAGAAATTGACTCAAGTGGTCTTGTCAGCAGTGCATAACAAATACTCGCCACGACCACACCAATTGCCGATGAAATACCTAAATCACGCAGAATACGCAGTGAGCTTGACTCTTTCGGAGTACGCTGTGGTAAAAAGAACAGTGCAAGCATCAGTAGCATTACGGTAACAACTTCAACCGTTAACTGAGTCAGCGCTAAATCTGGCGCAGAGAATCGAGTAAATGCAACAGACACCATCAGGCCTACGATTGAAATCATAATCAAAGATATCATTCGTGAGCGGTGCCAAATAACCGTTGCCAGCGCACCAATTATTAGTAAGCCGGCACCAATAGCATTGTGGAAATCAATTGGGGTTAACTCACTTGCTCCCGCTAACTGGCGCATTTCAAATAAAGGCCAGCCCGCACACATGAGCACCACCGCAATCATTACAAAGGCATAGCGCTGTAACGAGCCATTTTCGATACGTTTAATCTTTTCTTGTGACCACTTAATTAAGCTATATAAGCCACGCTCAAAGCCTTTTTTAGCATTCAAAGTTGGCAATGAAGCTTGGAAATGGAACAGATGCTTACGCTGCACATAAATCATCACGCCCACGCTTGTAGCAATAAAGCTCATTAACAGTGGTAAGTTAAAGCCATGCCATACTGATAGCTTATAATCAGGGGCTGCATCACCAAGCACAGCATAAGACGCCGCAGCTAAAATATCGCTTACTGCAAAGTGTGGGAACATACCAACGAGTAAACATAGCACAACCAAAATTTCGATTGGTACACGCATATAGCGCGGTGGCTCATGAGGCTGTTTTGGCAAATCGATTGGGTCGCCATTGAAAAACACGTCATGAATAAAGCGTGCTGAATACGCGACAGAGAGTGCACCAGCAATCGTCGCTAACACTGGTATTAACCACGACATAGAGCCAAGCACTTGCTGGTGTAGTGTTTCGGCAAAGAACATTTCTTTCGACAAGAAACCATTTAACAGTGGCACGCCCGCCATGGCTGCCGCTGCTACCATAGCAAGTGTGGCGGTATACGGCATAAATCGCCACATACCATTAAGTTTACGCATATCACGGGTGCCAGTTTCATGGTCAATGATACCCGTTGCCATAAATAACGACGCTTTAAAGGTTGCGTGGTTAATGATGTGGAAGATAGCAGCCACTGTAGCAAGCTCAGTGTCTAAACCTAAGAGTAATGTAATTAAACCGAGATGGCTGATTGTTGAATAAGCCAGCAAGCCTTTTAAATCATGCTTAAATAACGCGATGTAAGCGCCAACCAATAAAGTCGCCAGACCCGTCATTGCCACTAAGATAAACCAAGTATCTGTGCCTGATAGCGCTGGATAAAAACGCGCTAATAAAAAGATACCTGCTTTAACCATGGTTGCAGAGTGCAAGTAGGCACTGACTGGTGTCGGTGCCGCCATCGCATGGGGTAACCAAAAATGAAATGGAAATTGTGCAGATTTAGTAAATGCACCCAAAAGCACTAATACCAGCGCAGCTTCATAAAGTGCATGAGATTGAATAAGTGCTTTGCTTGCTAAGATAACATCAAGATTATAGCTACCAACAATATCACCAATCAGTAATAAACCTGCTAGTAACGCAAGACCACCGGCACCGGTAATAGCAAGTGCCATGCGTGCGCCTTTGCGAGCTTCTGACTTATGCCACCAATAGCTAATCAATAAGAACGAGCTAATACTGGTGAGCTCCCAGAAAAACCACAGCTGGATCACATTATTCGACATCACGATGCCGACCATTGCGGTCATAAATAGCATTAAATAGCAGTATAGCTTTGGCATTGAGTCGCTACTACTCAAGTAATAACGCGCATAAAAAATCACCAGGGTACCGATACCCAAGATCATATATAGAAAGAGTAAAGTTAAACCATCAAGTCGAAACGAGACTTGCATGTTTAAAAGAGGGATCCACTCAGCAGTGTAGCGAATTGTTTCGCCAGAAAAGACTGCAGGGGTATACGAAAATACAATTCCAAGGGCAATCAAAGGCGCTAACATGGTCAAAGCAGTGCTTTGGTTACGTGTTAGTTTTGAAGTGCAGGATGAAATAACACTGCCGATTAAGGATAACAGGGGTATCCAGAGCAAAGTCATAATTAGGAGCCTTTTAGTGTCATAAGAATATCAATACCGCTCTAGTTTTAATTAGTTGCGTACTGTTCATTTGGATGGTCAAAAGTTGGCTTAAAAAAAGCTTACAATGCGTATAGTTATACTGATCAGGTGCTATTTTGTCTATAGGAGACACACCTATTCGCACAATATTTAACCACTTTGCATACTAAAATAGCAATAAATAGACGATTAGTCAGAAAATTTATGCTCTTTGGAAGCTGTTGTAAACACTGGCTTTAAGCCTAAAAAGGCAAAATATTCAGAAAACCGAATCGGCTTTGTTAAGGGCTGGTTAATTTGTTTTTGCCAAAGCTCTCGGTATTGCTCAGACAGGCTCATAGTTTGGTATTGCATTATTGACCAATTAGGGCTTGGTTTATAGGCTTTTTTGTTGCTACAAGCGATACTTTTTTGCCACCCTTTTGGCGGAGAAACCTCATTTGCAATAAATAGATTTGGCGCAACTAGCCCCTGTTGATTACACAGCCACTGTTGTTTTTGCTCTGCTAAAACATATTCATCTTCAAAACCATTAAAATGCATTAGCTCATGTAGAAATACCGCGTAAGATTGCGATGAATTAATATGCATAATCCCGCCAAGCACATTAGCAGCCCCTTGCTTTGACATCATCACAATAAAGTCAAAACCTTCAGGCCATGAATACTCAGCCGCATTTTGCCAGTTACATTCAAGCGCCCCATCGTTGCCATCACAGCTAAACTTATCGGCAACATAAACAACCTCAGTAAAACAAAAGCTGCCTTTTGCAGGCTCAGGCGCTTTACTATATTGCTGCTTATACTGCTTTAAAGTATCAATGCCTTTGTAATGATCTGTCATCATTAAAACATTAAATTGGCACTGACTGCTTGCCTGTACACTTGATGTTGATAAGGCTAATTGCTGTTGCTGCGCATAAGCTGGGTCAATTTGAGCTGGCGGCATTTGTTGCTGCAACAGCCACGCTTGCTTGGCATCTCCGTCAGGTAACTTGCCAGCTTTACCTAGGTAACTTATATCGAGCCACTGGTTTGCTCTGACTAGCTGCTCCGCTAAGGTTTGTTGCTGAGCTGAATTGAATTTAGCAAAGTAAGGCTGCCACCATAATTTTGCTGCGGTGTAATCATGTTGCTGCAAAAATCTGAGCGCAAGCTGATACGCCGCATTACTATCATTAAGCCTTGCTAACTGACGAAGCTGTGAGTTACTCAGCACTAAATGCTGCAAATTAATGGCGCTGGGCGCCAAGTGATAGATAGCCGTTGCTTGTGAAGGAGTGGTATTTGCGTAAAAAGCGTAAGCGGGAATAAAACGAGACACTGAGCTTGAAACAAAACCCAAGCTCAGTAATAGAATAGCAGTAAAAGAAACCTTAGCTTGCGTTTTCACCAGCCATTAACTCAAGCTCTAAGCGGGCATATTTGTATTCAACAAACTCATGCACATTGGTGGCAAGGGCAAGTCTAAAGTAATCGGCAGCAAGATAGTTATCACCCGCCGCTTGATGCATCTTCGCTAGGTAGAAATAAGCTTCGCATAAGCGGTGCGCATACTCTTGCTCTGAAGTCACACCTTCAATAATGCCAGATAAAAACTCAAACTCACTAATGTCACCTAAATAAAGTGCCAATAGTTGGTAACCCCATTGCGACTCATCAACACCCTGCGAGTTAGCTTTTAAATCAACTAAGGCCTGCGCTTTATCAGCTTCTGATTGAGCTAAATAAAGCCATAGCACACGGTAAGGGTCGCTTGGTGAACGATTTAAAAACTGCTGTAAATCATCTTGTGCAAGTGATGGGCGGTCACCATAGTAAAGGGCAATACCACGATTTAAATAGGCATACTCATGCTGCTCGTTAAGCTCAAGTGCCGAATCAAAAAACTCATAAGCTTGTTCATACTGCTGCATTAGTGTGTGATGAATGCCTAAGAAGTTATACACCTCAGCTAGGTCTGGTTTGAGCTTAATCGCACGGTTAAAGTCAATACGCGCCAAGGTCGACATACCTAAGCTGTCAAATAATACACCGCGATCATAATAAAGTTTGGCTTGTTGCTCGGCACTTAAATCAGCACGGTTTAGTAATTCAGAATAGCGAGCAATCGTAATTTCGTTACGAAAATCAGGCGCTAATGGTGCGGTAAAAGGCACATTAACAATAGCGACTGACTCAGGTTGTGAAGTTGTTTGACATGCACTTAAAGAAAAAATAGCCACAGCGGTCAATGCTAAGTGTTTAAAAATCATTAAATTCCTTAA
Organism: Pseudoalteromonas sp. PAST1; assembly: GCF_021532515.1. Lineage (NCBI taxonomy): Bacteria > Pseudomonadati > Pseudomonadota > Gammaproteobacteria > Alteromonadales > Pseudoalteromonadaceae > Pseudoalteromonas > Pseudoalteromonas sp. PAST1. The sequence goes on from NZ_JAKGBH010000032.1 coordinate 19,856, forward strand.
TACCTGAATTCTCTGTAGACAAAGGCGAAGCGGATAGGTTTCATTAAAGCATAAAAAAAGGGGCTAAACAGCCCCTTTTTCTTATATCCAGTAAATAACTGGTTATGTAATCATCATTAAGCGTCTTTAGACTCTTCTGCTTTCTCTTCAGCAGCTGGTTCCATAGCTTCTTTGATGCTTAGACGTACACGACCTTGGCGATCTACTTCAAGAACTTTAACTTTAACTTCTTGGCCTTCACTTAGGTGGTCAGTTACGTTGTTAACACGCTCTGTGCTGATTTGTGAAATGTGCACTAGACCGTCTTTACCCGGAAGGATATTAACGAACGCACCAAAATCAACGATACGTACAACTTTACCAGTGTAGATAGTACCTACTTCTAGCTCAGCAGTTAATTGCTCGATACGCTTGATTGCATCGTTTGCGCTGATGCCGTCAGTTGCAGCGATCTTGATTGTACCGTCATCTTCGATTTCAATCGTTGTGCCCGTTTCTTCAGTAAGTTGACGGATAGTTGCGCCACCTTTACCGATAACTTCAGCAATTTTCTTCGCAGGGATTTGCATTGTGTAGATGCGAGGTGCGAATTGAGATAACTCTTCAGAAGGTGCTGCAATCGCTTCGTCCATAACACCTAAGATGTGTAGACGTGCTGCTTTCGCTTGTTTAAGGGCGATTTGCATGATTTCTTTAGTGATACCTTCGATCTTGATATCCATTTGTAGTGCAGTGATACCGTTTGAAGTACCTGCTACTTTAAAGTCCATGTCACCTAAGTGATCTTCATCACCTAAGATATCTGAAAGAACAACGAAATCGTCGCCTTCTTTAACTAGACCCATCGCGATACCAGCAACAGATGCTTTAATTGGTACACCTGCATTCATAAGTGCTAGTGATGTACCACATACTGATGCCATAGACGATGAACCGTTTGATTCAGTGATTTCTGAAACAACACGGATTGAGTATGGGAAGTCAGTAAGTGTAGGTAGTACCGCAGCGATACCACGCTTAGCTAGGTTACCGTGACCAATTTCACGACGCTTAGGAGAGCCTACAAAACCTGTTTCACCTACGCAGAACGGAGGGAAGTTGTAGTGAAGCATGAAGTGATGCTTGTTAGTACCTGTTAAGTCGTCGATTAACTGTGAATCACGCTCAGTACCAAGCGTTGCAGTTACAAGTGCTTGCGTCTCACCACGCGTGAAGATTGCAGAACCGTGAGTACGTGGTAAAACACCCGTCATTACATCTAGTGCACGAACCATATCTGGTTCACGACCATCGATACGTTTTTCACCAGCGATGATACGGCCACGAACGATTTCTTTTTCTAAAGAACCGAATAGTTTACCAACTTCTTGCGTATCTAGCTCTTCGCCTTCAGCAAGTTCAGCTGTTAATGTAGCAACCACTTCTTCTTTCGCTGCACCTAGTGCTTCTTTACGCGCTACTTTGTCAGTGATGCGGTATGCTTCACCTACTTTATCAGCAGCAATTGCAGAGATTTTCTCAGCAAGTGTTACGTTTTTCTCTGGTGCAGTCCAATCCCAAGCTGGTTTACCCGCTTCAGCTTTGAACTCGTTGATTGCGTTGATGATAGCTTGAGATTGCTCATGACCATAAACAACCGCACCTAACATTACGTCTTCAGATAGTGTTTCAGCTTCTGATTCAACCATAAGTACTGCGTTATCAGTACCAGCAACTACTAGGTCTAATTGGCTTTCTTCAAGCTCAGCTAGTGTTGGGTTAAGTACGTATTCACCGTTGATGAAACCAACACGTGATGCACCGATAGGACCATTGAATGGGATACCAGAGATAGCAAGTGCTGCTGAAGTACCAATCATAGCAACCATGTCAGGTTGGATTTCTGGGTTAACAGAAACAACTGTCGCGATTACTTGTACTTCGTTTACGAAGCCGTCTGGGAAAAGTGGACGGATTGGACGGTCGATTAGACGAGCGATAAGTGTTTCGCCATCGTTAGGACGACCTTCACGCTTAAGGAAACCACCAGGGATACGACCCGCAGCGTACATACGCTCTTGGTAGTTAACTGTTAGTGGGAAGAAGTCTTGACCTGGTTGTGCATCACGCTTACCAACAACAGTAACTAATACTGAAGTATCGCCAATGCTTGCTAGTACTGCGCCGTCAGCTTGACGAGCGATAGCACCTGTTTCTAGGGTCACAGTGTGTTGACCTAGTTGAAATTCTTTAATAATTGCTTGCACTTAAAAATGTCCTTTAAATGTAAAAGCAACTCAGAGCTATGCTCCGAATTGGTAAAAAATAGTCCATCAAAGTACCAATTACAGTACTTAATTGTGCTTATGAAAACACGATTAAGTACTACAATTGGCAATGATGTTTTTTAATATCTAAGCAGTATCCACTACCTAGGTGTGCGCTAGTATACCTTTCATGCGCGCACAAAAAAAGGGGCTAAATAGCCCCTTTTCTCGTAATCTAGTTCTTAGCGACGTAGGCCAAGCTCTTGGATTAACGCAGTGTAACGTGCAATGTCTTTACCTTTAAGGTAGTCAAGCAGTTTACGGCGTTGGCTTACTTTGCGAAGAAGACCACGACGTGAGTGGAAGTCGTGCTTGTGGCTAGCAAAGTGACCTTGAAGCTTGTTGATATCGAAAGTTAGAAGTGCAACTTGTACTTCAGGTGAACCAGTGTCGCCTTCAGCGCGTGCAAATTTAGCGATGATTTCAACTTTTTCTTGATTGCTTAGTGACATAGTAACTCCAAAAATTAATTTAAATTGTGTTTTAGCCGATCACTAATTCAGCCAAAACGATTGAGCGGGGCGTATTCTACCCAGCTTTGCTCATAACTACAAGGTAATCTTTACTCAGGCAGTTGATTTGATAAGCCGCGCTTTGATTTTAAGTGGCCGTCTTTATGACGCTCACCAGTACCAATGAACACCCCATCAGCCATTACCTTTACCACACCATCTGGTACAGGCTTACCAATCACCACTGTTTGACCATGACTAAATGCCACTCCCTGCTCTTGAGTGATCTCAATCACAGGTAAATCAACCAAAGCAGTATCCATTGGCAGTAGTAGCTCATCGAGGTAGCTTGAAGGCGCAACATCGTCTGCTTTTGCCTGCTGTAGCTTTTCTTCAAGTTGCTCAAGAGTAACCATTTTTTCACTTGGATAGTGGCCAACAGCACTGCGATGTAACATGATGACATGCGCACCACAGCCAAGCTTTTCACCTAAGTCGTCAACAATAGTACGAATATAAGTGCCTTTAGACACGTGTGCCGTCATTTGTACTTCGTTATTAGCTTCATCAAACTCATCAAGCGTTAAACTAAATACATTAATTTTTCGACACTTACGCGGCACTTCGATACCTTCGCGAGCATATTTATACAAAGGCTGGCCTTGGTATTTTAGCGCAGAGTACATCGAAGGGTATTGATCCGACTCACCTAAGAAACTGGCAATTTGCTCAGCTAATTGTTCACGGGTGACCGATACGTCACGCGTTTCAACCACTTCACCATCTGAATCAGAGGTCGTGGTTCGCTCACCAAGCTTGGCGCGTACAACATAGGTTTTGTCAGTATCAAGCAAGAACTGGGTAAACTTAGTCGCTTCACCAAAACAAATAGGCAACATACCCGTCGCGAGCGGATCAAGCGCACCGGTGTGGCCTGCTTTTTGTGCAAAGTAAATTCCCTTTGCTTGCTGCAATGCTTTGTTTGATGAAATACCTTGCGGCTTATTAAGTAATAAGATGCCGTCAATAGCACGACCTTTACTGCGTCTAGCCATTAGTCTTTAGTGCCTTCTTCGCTGTCATCTTCGTCTACATGCTTGGCATTGTCTTCACGAATAACTGAGTCAACCAAGTTTGAAATACGCATACCTTCCATAAGCGAGTTATCGATCACAAAACGTAACTCAGGCATGATGCGCGCACGAATACGTTTACCTAATAAAGAACGAATATAACCCGTTGCTTCATTTAAGATTTTAGCGCTTTGCTTGGCTTTATCTTCATCATCAGTATTAAACACTGTGATAAATACTTTTGCGTAAGATAAGTCGCGAGATACCTCAACCGCAGACACTGTCACCATGCCTAAGCGTGGATCTTTGATTTCGCGTTGAAGAATAACAGCAATCTCTTTTTGAATTTGCTGTGCAACACGATCAGTGCGAGAAAATTCTCTCATTTCATTTCACTCTAAAATAATAACTTATTGATGTTAAAGAATAAGTTAATTTAATTACGAATACACAAATGGGGGCTAGGCCCCCATTTAAAGCAATAACTTAAACGAAATTAAAGTGAACGTTGTACTTCAACCGTCTCGAATACCTCGATTTGGTCGCCAACTTTAACATCGTTGTAGTTCTTAACGCCGATACCACATTCCATACCGTTACGTACTTCTTGAACGTCATCTTTAAAGCGACGTAGTGACTCAAGTTCACCTTCATAGATAACCACGTTATCACGAAGTACACGGATAGGCGCGCTACGCTTAACGATACCTTCAGTAACCATACAGCCTGCGATTGCACCAATCTTCGGTGACTTGAACACGTCACGAACTTCAGCAAGACCAATGATCTCTTGCTTGAATTCTGGTGCAAGCATACCTGACATCGCTTGTTTAACTTCTTCAATCAGGCTGTAGATTACGCTGTAGTAACGTAAGTCTAGGTTTTCTGACTCAATTACTTTACGAGCTGATGCATCAGCACGTACGTTAAAGCCAACAACGATTGCGTTTGACGCCGCTGCAAGCGTTGCATCAGTTTCAGTGATACCACCTACACCTGAACCAACAATCTTCACTTTAACTTCATCAGTAGAAAGCTTAGTTAATGAATCAGCGATTGCTTCAATTGAACCTTGTACGTCAGCTTTAAGAACGATGTTAACTTCTGATACATCGCCTTCAGCCATGTTCGTAAACATGTTTTCAAGCTTCGCTTTTTGTTGACGAGCAAGCTTCACTTCACGGAACTTACCTTGACGGTAAAGTGCTACTTCACGTGCTTTACGCTCATCTTTAACTACTGTTGCTTCATCACCAGCAGCAGGGATACCTGATAGACCTAAAATCTCAACTGGGATAGACGGACCCGCAGACTTGATATCTTTACCGTTCTCATCTTTCATCGCACGAACACGGCCATATTCAAGACCACATAGTACGATATCACCTTGGTTAAGCGTACCAGACTGAACTAGGATTGACGCAACTGGACCACGGCCTTTATCAAGACGTGATTCAATTACAACACCTGCAGCCATACCTTCAGCTGGTGCAGTTAGCTCTAGGATTTCAGCTTGCATTAGTACTGCTTCAAGTAGGTCATCAATACCTAAACCTGTTTTTGCTGAGATATGAACGAATTGCGTGTCACCACCCCACTCTTCTGGGATAACGTCTAATTGTGCTAGTTCGTTCTTAACGCGATCTGGGTCGATGCCTTCTTTATCCATCTTGTTTACTGCGATGATTAAAGGAACGCCTGCAGCACGGGCGTGCTGAACCGCTTCTTTAGTTTGTGGCATTACACCATCATCCGCAGCAACTACTAGGATTACGATATCCGTTGCTTTAGCACCACGAGCACGCATTGATGTAAACGCGGCGTGGCCCGGAGTATCTAAGAACGTGATCATGTGACCATTTGTTTCAACGTGGTATGCACCAATGTGCTGTGTAATACCACCTGCCTCACCTGAAGCAACTTTTGCTGAACGAATGTAGTCAAGTGTTGACGTTTTACCGTGGTCAACGTGACCCATTACCGTTACAACCGGCGCACGAGGAATTGCTTTACCTTCTTCGCTACGATCGCTTAGTACTTTCTCTTCTAATTCGTTTTCTTTAACGATAATAACCTTGTGACCCATTTCTTCAGCTACAAGTTGTGCTGTTTCTTGGTCGATCACTTGGTTGATGGTAACCATGTCACCCATCTTCATCATCGTTTTAACAACTTCAGCACCTTTAACAGCCATACGTGATGCAAGCTCAGCAACAGTGATTGTTTCACTGATACGAACTTCGTTTTTCACGTCTGCTGTTGGTTTTTGGAAACCATGTTGTAAAGACGTTGGTGCTTTCAGCTTACCTTTCTTGCCTTTAGGACCAGTAGGCTGTTTCTCTTTTTGAGGTCCTTTTTTCTTTTTCTTACGACGAGCGCTTTGCTCTTCACGTGCATCAGATTCATCTTCTGCTTCACGTGCGTAAGTAGAAGTCGTAAGGTGGTGATCAGCGTTTTCTTCACGCTGCTTACGCTCTTCTTCTTCCTTTTTCCAGCGAGCTTCATTTTCTTCAGCTAGCTTTCTTGCCTCTTCTGCTTGACGTTTCGCTTCTTCTTCAGCTTTTCTCAATGCGGCCTCTTCTGCTTCTTTTTGCAGACGCTCAGCTTCGGCGCGATCTTGTTCAGACTTAGCACTTTGCTCTGGGGTCATCTGCTTCTGTTTCGCTTTACGCTCAGCTTCAGCTTTACGTTTAGCCTCTTCTTTGGCTTTACGCTCAGCTTCTTCTTTCGCTTTGCGCTCTGCCTCTTGTTTCGCTTTAAGCTCTTCAGCTTCTTGCTGGGCTTTAAGCTCTGCTGCTTTACGTGCAGCTTCTTCTGCAGCTAAACGCTCTTCTTCTTGCTGTTGCTCAATGGCGCTTTTCTTAACGTAAGTACGTGTTTTACGTACTTCAACTTGCACAGACTTCGCTTTACCTGTAGAGCCAGTTACGCTTAGCGTACTTTTGCTTTTACGTTGCAAAGTCATGCGAGCTGGGCCTTCTGAGCCCGTGCCGCCGTGCTGCTTGCTCAAGTGATCTAATAACGTCGACTTTTCAGACTCAGTTACCATATCACCTGCTTTTTTAGAAATACCGGCTTGTTCTAGCTGCTGTAGTAATTTATCAACAGTTGTACCAATATCTCCGGCTAGTTTTTCAACATTTACTTCTGCCATAGTGTGTAATACCTCCGTTAATAAATTACTCGTCTGCGAACCAACAAATGTTACGCGCAGCCATAATTAGCTTGCCAGCTTCTTCTTCTGAAAGTTCAGTGATGTCTACTAACTCATCAATGCCTTGCTCAGCTAAGTCTTCAAGTGTTACTACACCTTTACTTGCCATAACAAATGCAAGGTGACGCTCTAAACCTTCAAGTGCTAGTAGGTCTTCTGCAGGTTCTGCACCTTCTAAGCTTTCTTCAGTTTTAAGCGCTTTCGTTGTTAATGCGTCTTTTGCACGTGAACGTAAGATATCAACTGTTTCTTCATCTAAACCGTCAATTTCTAAGAATTCTGATGCTGGTACGTAAGCCACTTCTTCAAGTGTCGAGAAACCTTCGTTGATAAGTAATGTTGCAAACTCATCATCGATATCTAGGTACTCAGTGAATAAGTTGATTAGCTTATCTGATTCAGCTTCGTTCTTCGCACGCATGTCATCAACGGTCATTACGTTTAATTCCCAACCAGTTAACTGGCTAGCAAGACGAACGTTTTGACCATTACGACCGATTGCTTGTGCTAGGTTATCGGCTTCAACAGCGATATCCATTGAGTGTGTATCTTCGTCCATTACGATTGACGCAACTTCTGCTGGCGCCATTGCATTGATAACGAATTGCGCTGGGTTGTCATCGTAAAGAACGATATCAACACGCTCACCACCAAGCTCAGTTGAAACTGCTTGTACACGTGCACCACGCATACCAACACACGCACCTACTGGGTCGATACGTTTGTCGTTAGATTTTACCGCGATTTTTGCACGAGAGCCTGGATCACGTGCAGCTGCACGTAGTTCAATCATCTCTTCGCCAATCTCTGGCACCTCAATGCGGAAAAGTTCCATTAGCATTTCTGGCTTAGAACGCGTTACAAATAACTGCGCGCCACGAGCTTCAGGCTTAACTTCATAAAGAAGACCACGGATACGGTCACCCGGGCGGAAGTTTTCACGCGGTAACATATCATCACGGTAGATAACCGCTTCAGCATTGTTACCTAGGTCAAGTACGATAGCATCACGGGTTGCTTTTTTAACAACACCTGTTACTAATTCGCCTTGTTGATCTTTGTATTCTTCAACCACTAATGCACGCTCAGCTTCACGTACTTTTTGTACGATAACTTGCTTAGCCATTTGTGTTGTAATACGGTCAAACTTGATTGACTCAATTTGTTCTTCAACGTAATCGCCTAATTGTAGGCTTTCGTCTTCAACCTGTGCCGCTTCAAGTGTGATTTCGCTGTAAGGGTTTTCTAAAGAACCATCTTCAAGAACTTCAGCAATCTTCCAACGACGGAATGTGTCGTAATCACCTGTTTTACGATCGATTGATACGCGAACTTCAATTTCGCCATCGTGTTTTTTCTTTGTCGCAGTCGCTAATGCGAACTCTAACGCTTCAAAAATCTTTTCTTTTGGAACCGCTTTCTCATTGGAGACGGCTTCAGCAACCAATAATATTTCTTTTGCCATGGGTTATGCCTCGCTTGCCCTATTCCTTCGCACTCGAATTAAAACTTTGCGATGATGTTCGCACGTTCAATGTTACTGATCATAATCATATGCTCAGTGCCATCTGCTGAAAGTGTGATCATATCACTGCTAACTGATACTAAATCGCCTTTAAAGTTACGACGACCATCTTGCGGAAGCTTAGTACGCACGCGTACTTCTTCTCCTTGCGCCTTCTCGTAGTGATCTTGTTTGAATAATGGACGATCAACACCAGGAGACGAAACTTCCAAATCATATTCATTTGTAATTGGGTCTTCGACGTCTAAAATTGCGCTAACTTGACGACTAACGTCGGCACAATTGTCAACCGTAATCCCTGCATCGTGATCGATATAAACACGTAATGTAGAGTGGCGACCAGCTTGCACAAACTCAAGACCATGTAACTCAAAGCCTAACATTTCAACGGCCGGTGAGAGCATGGCTACTAAATCTTGCTCAAGTTTTGTCACGAAAATCCTCCATACAAACAAAAAAAGGGCATATAGCCCTGAAATACTGAGTTTAATAATGATTTAAAATCACCGCCAAGCAGATACAACAACGCCCCGAACCAAGCGGGGCGTCACACCTAAAGCATAAAACTGTGTGGCCTAGGGCCAAGCTTGGTTGCGAGTCAGTCACCTGACTAAATTAAACTAGATAGCCTAAACGCAAAACGCGCATTACCAGAATGCGCGACTTCATACAGTAAAAATTACTGTGCATACTAAGTACACTTACAATGCCTTAGCATGTATTTGGTTGCGGGAGCCGGATTTGAACCGACGACCTTCGGGTTATGAGCCCGACGAGCTACCAGGCTGCTCCATTCCGCGCCAATAGATATTAAAAGTAACTTAATATCGTTTAATCGAGTGCTAAACACCTCAATTCAATGGCGGCTATTATAAGCATGTAGCGCTCAATTAGCAACCTTCCTACATGAATTAGTTAGACTATTTTTTGCCTAAAAATTTTATGACAACCTTGTCATAAAATTTCCCATAACTGAAAATTCTCGTCTATATTTAGTCATATAATAAGAATAACCTATAGCCTTGGCTATTAAGCGATTTACTATGAGTCTATCTTCATTTCAAAAAAGACTGTTACTACAAGATATTGAATTGCTAAAACCAGATTTCCATCAGTTTACAAGCGCATATCATCGCAGTCTTAATGCTCGTCAGTTAACCATGACAGTGCCTGAGCAAGACAGCATAACTAAGCGTAGCTATATTCTTTACTGTGCGCTCAACAAAGTAGTAAGTCACCTTGATGACTTACAGCAAGTCACGCCGTTTATTCATTATTTAGCGAATAACCTGAGCTTTTTAAACGTAGCGTCAAAAGATATTGATATTCTTTGTGAGGCTTTTATTGAGACTCGTCTACTCTTTATCAAGACCTACAATAGCCATCAGCAACAAGCTTGGGAGCTGGCTATTCGTATTTTTTCTAATATTGTGAAAAGTTACTTATTTTCACACTCTACCGTGGTTTCTATTAAAACAAGACGCTTGGTTTATAAAGCTCACAATTGACTCAGTTCATTTCGAAGTCTATCAATTTGCCTTTGCTCAACAGAGATAAGTGTATTGAAGCGGCTTGTCAACGCACTCATTTTATCAACTAAAGCTTGATCACTATTTGCGTCAGCTAAGTTATTTGGTCTATGACTAACTTGCTTTTCTAGTAGGCTAATCTGTTGGTTTAGTTGTTCGTTATAAGTATCGATCTTATTTTCATGCTCAGCGATTTGTTGCATGATTTGTTTGCTACGAATAAAGCTATCAACCTCATCGTTATTTGATAGTTCATTGAAACTATTGTTTATTCTGTTATTTTCGGCGATTAGTCTGTCAATACTACGCTGTTCATTGTCAATAAGAACAGCATAACGCTCAGATACAGCACTCATTTGCTTTGCAATAGCAGCTTGTTTTTTTGCACCAACTAAGTTTTGTAACTGCGCATCGGACTGATTATTTAATGCTGCAATTTCATTATTCATACGAAGCTTAAAGGTATCTATTTTATTATTATGCTCAGCTATTTCTGCTGCTATTTGTTTGGTCCTGATATAGCTATCAACTTGACCAGTCGTTTGAGAATATACTGACTCAGTACTTTTTCCTTGTACAGCATTGGATAGGAAAGGGTTTTGCTCTTTTATTGTTATTAATTTAGCATCTTCCCCACATGGCAACTGACTAAACTCAACCACACCATTTTTTTCGCACTGATACACTGATGCACTCGCCGCAGTGCTTATAAATAAACATGTAGCCCAAATAATATGAGTATTAATAGTGTTAGATTTCATTTTTTGCCTTCCATAGTTATACCTTATTTATACACTAACTTTATCGATCTATCTCCTAGTTTGTTTCGTAGTTAATTCAATTATGATCCACTAAGGTTTTTAGAAGTGCAATATGCCACCCTGAGATTTATCTTTGGCGATCAACTCAATGCAAGTCATAGCTGGTTTAAAAATAAATCACAACCAGACACGCTGTACGTGATTGCCGAATTGAAACAAGAAACAGACTATGTAAAGCATCATTTGCAAAAAGTGACCGCTTTTTTTGCTGCAATGGAAAACTTTGCTACAGCACTCAAAAATGCCAACTTGAACTGCCTGCATTTAACACTTGATAATACAGAAGATGATGCCACGCTACCTGAATTGCTCACCCGCTTAGCGAAGCAGTATCAATGCCAAAATATTGAGTATCAATATCCAGACGAATACCGCCTTAAAAAGCAACTTGCAGATTTTTCACAGCAGAGCGAATTTAATGTCAATGCAGTTGATTCGGAACACTTCTTGTTACCTTTTAACGATATTGACCAGCACTTTAAGCCAAATAAACCGGTAAAAATGGAGTTTTTTTATCGTGCTATGCGCAAACGTTTTAATATTTTAATGGACGATGATAACCAACCTCGTGGAGGCAAATGGAATTTTGATCAGCAAAATAGAAACAAGTTAAAACCAAGCGATCTTAAAGAAATTCCCGAACCTTTGTGCTTCGGTCACGATGTTAGCCACATCCTTAAACGGATAGAAAAGCACAAAATAAATACCTTTGGTGAGTGCAGCGATACCTTAATTTGGCCAACCACGCGCGCTGAAGCAAAGCAGTTACTTGATTTTTTTTGCGACCATTTACTGGTGCATTTTGGTCAGTTTCAAGATGCCATGACATGCCAGTCCCAGTACCAATGGTCTTTGTATCACAGCCGTTTATCGTTTGCTCTTAATACGAAAATGCTGCACCCGATGCAGGTCATCGAACAAGTGTTAACTAGCTTTGATAAGCAACCTATTGATATTGCTCAAGTTGAAGGTTTTATTCGGCAAATTCTCGGTTGGCGCGAGTATGTACGTGGTATTTATTGGCAAAATATGCCTGATTACGCCAGCAAAAATGCCTTAAATGCAAAGCGTGCCCTACCCGACTATTTTTGGCACGGCAAAACAAACATGAATTGTATGCACCATGCCATTACACAAAGCCTGCAAACGGCTTATGCACACCATATACAACGTTTGATGATCACGGGTAACTTTTGCTTATTAACCGCTATTAAGCCTAGTGAAGTAGATGAATGGTATTTAGGTATTTATATCGATGCCATAGAATGGGTAGAAATGCCCAACACTCGGGGAATGAGCCAATTTGCTGACGGGGGATTAATTGCCACTAAACCTTATGCTGCCAGTGGAAATTACATCAACAAAATGAGTGATTATTGCAAACACTGTAGCTACAACATTAAAGAAAAAACCACTGAGGATGCTTGCCCATTCAACAGCCTATATTGGCATTTTATGTTAGAACATGAACAGCAGCTATCACAAAACCCTCGTATCGGTATGATTTATAACAACTGGTATAAGCAAGATGAATCTGTTCAGCAAGCAACTCTTAAACGTGCTAATTGGTGCTTGGATAATTTAGAAAAACTGTAATGACAAAGTACCATATTGGGTAAACTTGTTAATTAAATGTTTAATTATTTTGTCACTCTAGTGTAACCACGCTCTTTTTTAATAGCGCTGCATATTAAATAACACTTTGAGGACACAATGAAAAAAACACTTATTAGCGCAGCGTTTTTAGTTGCATGCTGCAGTAACGTACATGCGTTTAGTCAAGAAACCCACAAACGTATCGTGATTGATGCCGTTAACTACATGCAACAACACCCAAGCACAACACAATACGCTGCGTTAGTCAGCTATGCTCAGCAAAATAATATGACTGTCGCTCAGCTTGGCGAGCTACTTGGGCAAGCAGCCTATGACGTCGATGATTTTGAGGACACGTTTTTTTGTGGGGCTATTACAGGTTCTTGCGTACAAGCACCAGTTTGGGGTGCTGCAGAAAGTATTGTGAAATACACCAGTTATTGGCACTTTCAAAATCACACCCAAGGTGCTGATCAACATGGCAACGACTTTGGCGGCTACAACTATCAAAAACTAACAGTATGGGGAGCTGTTGATAATCTTGCCGCAACGTGGCTCAAAGGTGATTACCTTGATGATGGTAAAGGTGGTGAAACAGGCTGGTTCAATGCTGACTCTTCAAAATATAATAGCTATGGCGTTACTGAAGCCCATTACCGTATAGATAGCCAATCAAGTTACAGCATGTATGATGATTTTGAGGAAATGCCATTCCAACCTATCGATAACTTAGGGCAATACTGGTATCAAAGTTACTTACAAAGCGGTAATCCACAGATTTTAGGTTTTGTATTTCACACCACCGATTTACTCCAACCTCATCATACTTGGACAACCTCCGATCTAAATCACTCAAGCTGGGAAAGTTGGGTGAATGACTACTACGACCAAGAAAACCTCAACGATCCAGCACTCGTTTCACAAGCCATGGCAACCTTTGCTGCATTAGATACACAATCAACTGATGTACGCCCTTTGTTAACCCAAGGCGGTGCATTTTCGTATGCACAAGGTGGGATCGTGTTAAATTCAAAAGATCATTACGACCGACTCGATACTGCAAAACAAGTGGTTCCCCATGCGATTGCAATGGTGGTTCACCTACTTAATCATGCCATGGTTGCTCGATAATGCGTGGGCTTTACATTTTGACAGCACTGCTAGGTTTGCTTTTTAGCAACCTAGCAGTTGCTGCGTTTAATCAATACACAGAATCTGAAATTGATCTCATGTGGCAGGTCTACAAAGAACAAAGCCCAGATATTAGCAAACAGCAAACACGTGAACGCCTTTACGAAAATCAATTTTTACTTAAGTACGCACAGAAAAACATGCCTGAGCTTGTAGAGCGCCAAGCGAGTGTTGGCTTTTCAACTCATTACCATGTAATGCGCTACTTAGATAATCTGTTTATTCATCAGTTAAATCTCACCGGTAAACCAGCTACAACTGGGCTTGAACCATTTGATAAACACTGGCTGAAAACCAACTTAGGGCTATATCCTCTGGATGGTCAGTACAGTGATGCCCAAATCAAACAGTTCAATGATATTAAACTCGATTTGTTTGAAAACCCAATGACGCTGTACGAATTTATTGCACCTCTTTCTATGCAGACTCGCTTTCGTTTGCATCAAGGAGATAGCGAACTGTTCAAAACCGAAGTTTTAAAACATCGACAATTTCTTTTGCATTTAAAGCAAGCTGATGCGGTCATACAAACACAGCAAATTTCGCTTCCCCATCTTTATTCTATAGCCAAGGGCGATATCCTAAGGCCTTCGATTCAAAGCTGGTTAGGGGTAAAAGGTATTATGCATGTAGAGAGCCCTGTGTTAACTCGCTTAGAGAACAAGGTTACTGACGCTGAAATCCAGCAATATTACCAACAACACAAAGAAAGATTTCATTATCTAAAATCGGTTAAGGCCCATGGCGGCGAATTTACCGATAGAGAAGCGGCTTTAGCATTTAAAAAGCAAGCTGAAACAAGCTCAATACAACACGCACTAAAGCAATTAAATCAGCCCGATATTTACGCTCAATATAATAACTACTTAACCCGAGAGCATAAACGAAATTGGGCAGTACAATTAGCATTCACACAAAAGCCTCAACAGTTAAGTGAGGTAATACGCTCACCGAATGGTTTTTGGGTGGTAGTAATGAGCTATGATCATGCGTTTGGCTACTTTGACGCAAATGACGAAACAGTACGCTATCAAGCCAAAAAGGCCATCGCAGTTGAAAAAGCCATAATTAACTACCAACAGAGTTGGTTGGCGTGGCAAAAAGCGCATGGGATTAAGTTATGAAATGGCTAGCTTTAGCACTTTGTGTACTTTTTAGTGCTGCGGTTATTATGCATGTGCAATCAAAACATATTGCTTTAGTGCCTGCTGAAAAAGCACTGGTGTCCGTTGAGGTTGAGAAAAAAGATGTTCGTAATCAACAAGCAATGACCAGTATGCACGTAAAGCCAACTTTAATTGCAAGTGAAACAATCGATGAGGCCGATACAAATGCGGCAATCACAACCCCCGATTACTTTCCACCCATTGCAAAGCAGCCCCAGCAGACGAAGCGGTTTACAGGTGATCTTAATGACCATAAAGCGTATCAGGCATACCATCAAACACAACAAACTGAATTAGAACTTCGCTTTATTGATGCCGCAGAAAGTAAAATTGCTACTCTCGAATCCCTTTTAGAACGTGGTAAGCAAGCGGGATTGTCAGAAGATAAGCTTAATGAAGCCGAAGATAAAATTGCGGCTTTAAAGACGATGCAAGCGGAATTAGTTGCTAAACATAACGAAAAAAGCCGCCTCAAATGAGGCGGCAAAACTAACTAGGGGAAACAATGCTGTTGGTAATTACTTGTTTTCGA
This sequence comes from Pseudoalteromonas sp. PAST1, assembly GCF_021532515.1. Lineage (NCBI taxonomy): Bacteria > Pseudomonadati > Pseudomonadota > Gammaproteobacteria > Alteromonadales > Pseudoalteromonadaceae > Pseudoalteromonas > Pseudoalteromonas sp. PAST1. The sequence goes on from NZ_JAKGBH010000032.1 coordinate 35,261, forward strand.
GTAATTTACCATTACCGATTTCAATTTTACGTGGTTTTAAAGCTTCTGGAATTTCACGCTCTAAATCGATACTTAGTAAGCCATTTTCAAGGTCAGCGCCAAGCACTTTAACGTGGTCACCTAATTGGAACTTACGCTCAAAGTTACGCTCTGCAATGCCTTGGTGAATGAACTTACGTTCAGCATTATCTTGTTTATCAGCTTTAGTACCGCTGACTTTCAATGTGTTGTTTTCTGACTCGATGGTCAATTCACTGTCACTAAAACCTGCTACAGCCATAGTGATACGATATTTGTCTTTATCGAGTGCTTCGATGTTGTACGGAGGAAAACTTGGCTGCTTGTCTGTGCGAGCTGCCGCATCCATTAATGATGCTAAATGATCGAAACCGATGAATGAACGATAAAGTGGTGATAAGTCTACTGTACGCATAATTATATCCTCATATTTAAGCGATATTTTGTTAGTACTCTTCTATTGAACCAGTGCTAACAAAGTTAAATTAATACTATATATTTCAATTACTTTAGTTTGTTTGGGACCCATCAGGCGTCCTCACTAAACTATTTATGGGCGGGTAAAATCTTTTCAAGATTTTTAGCAAAAAAAAATTGCAATTTTTTTAAGTTAATTGAAATTTTAACCCCCTCAAACAGGTCTGAATAAGTTGATTTTAAAGGGCTAACAACGTACAAAATAACAATGAAAAAAAATCCAACTTTTTTAAAAAAATTTATCAGTGTGCTAAAAAATGTCGTGTTAATGGCAGTCGTTGTGTATGCCGCGACCGCATTTCAGCAACGTAATTTACTCTCAACTGATAAAACTCCTGCCCCCTATTTTAATTTAGCCACGCTAAAAGACCCAACAGAGCGGATGACCATTGCACAATTACAAGGAAAGCAAACAGTGGTGTATTTCTTTGCGCCTTGGTGCTCAATTTGTCGTTACAGTATGCCAAATTTAGAAAAGGCTCATCAGCAAGGTAAGTTAAATGCCATAGCAATTGCCCTTGATTACCAAAACATTACTGAAGTAAAACAATTTACTGATTCACTCGAATTAACAATGCCGGTGCTACTTGGCAGTAAAAGTACAGGTCAAGATTATAAAATCAGTGCCTACCCAACTTATTATGTTATTAATGAACAGTTGGCCATTACTGCGCATTCTATGGGTTACTCAACAGAACTTGGCCTTAGAATGCGCACACTTGATTAGCTCAATCGCTTTTAGTGAGAAAAAACAGAATAGTGCAATCGATTTTATGCGCTGTTTTTATTCATTTAATTCGTTAAGATGATAACCAGATAAACCATCGAGGAGAGCGATATGTTAACTGTAATTTTTGGCCGTGAAGGCTGCCCATACTGTGTTCGTGCAAAAGACGTTGCTGAAAAACTAGCAAATGAGCGTGACGATTTTAAATACCGTTATATCGACATCATTAAAGAAGGCATCAGCAAAGCAGATTTAGAACAGTCTGCAGGCAAACCTTGCCCAACCGTACCACAGATTTTTATTGACCAAGCCCACATTGGTGGCTTTACTGAATTCGAAGCATACGCTAAAGCAAATTTAGGGTTATATCAATAAATTGTAAACGTGGTTGATTTTGGTAATTTTAAACTGATTAAATTATGACCAACATCAACCACATACAAATTAGTTGTAATTTATACAAGCAATTGCCTTGTATTTCCTATACAATGCGCGCCTCTTTAAATTCGTTGAGGCGTATTAATGTCAGAACCAGTCACGTTTGAATCTCTAAATCTTTCTCCTGCAATCCTTAAAGCAGTTGAAGAGTTGGGTTACAAGACTCCATCTGAAATCCAAGCTCAATGTATACCGTTATTGCTAGAAAGAAAGGACGTACTGGGACTAGCGCAAACGGGTACAGGTAAAACAGCAGCATTTGCACTGCCGTTACTAAATAATATTGACCCGTCTGTGAAGCAGCCACAGATCCTTGTTTTAACGCCTACGCGTGAACTTGCGATCCAAGTAGCTGAGGCATTCGAACAATATGCTAAGCATACTCGTGGTGTTGAAGTTTTAGCCCTTTATGGTGGCCAAAGCTATAGCATCCAACTAAGTGCACTTCGTCGTGGCGCGCAAATCATTGTTGCAACGCCAGGTCGCTTAATTGACCACATTAACCGTGGCACAATCAAGTTTGAGAGCTTACAAGCCCTTGTTCTTGATGAAGCAGACGAAATGTTACGCATGGGCTTCATTGATGATGTAGAAAGTATCATGGAGAAAACGCCACGTGAAAAGCAAACATGTCTTTTCTCTGCGACCATGCCTAAGCAAATTCAAAATATCAGCAGCAAGTACATGAATGAGCCTGAGCAAGTTCATATCTCTGCGCGTAACTCAACTGTATCAACGGTTGAGCAAGTATTTTGGAATGCTCACGTACACAAAAACAAAGCTATCGTTCGCTTCTTAGAAGCTGAGCAATACGATGGTGCAATTGTTTTCGTACGTACACGTAACGACACGGTACAGTTAGCTGAATTACTTGAGCGCGAAGGTTTCTCTGCGGCACCACTTAATGGTGACATGAACCAACAAGCACGTGAACGCACAGTAGATCGTTTGAAAAACGGCCTAGTTGATATCGTTATTGCAACAGACGTTGCTGCACGTGGTCTTGATGTAGACCGTTTAAGCTTAGTAATTAACTACGATATTCCACAAGATTCAGAAGCCTACGTTCACCGTATTGGCCGTACTGGTCGTGCGGGTCGTCAAGGTAAAGCGATTCTTTTCGTAAAACATAACGAGCGTTATTTACTTAAAAATATCATTCGTCATACGAAATCTGATATCGCACAAGTTGATTTACCAACAGCTAAAGTTGTTGAAGAAAAGCGCATTAAAGCGCTTCAAGACAAGCTTACAATTGCGCTTGAAAACAAAGACATCACTTTCTTTAATCAAGTTGCTGCTGATATGGCAGAAAAACTTGAATTAAGTGCTGAAGACTTAGCAGGTGCATTACTTTGTTTAGCGCAGCAACAATCACCAATCAAGGTTGAAGAAGTTAAAGTTCAACCGCGTGGCGAGCGCAACGAGCGTCGTCGCAATGACCGTGGTGATCGTGGCGACCGCCAAGGACGCGAGCGTAAACCTCGTGAGCCGCGTGAGCGCAACAGCCGTAACATGGGTCCTATGGATACTTACCGTATCGAAGTAGGTCGTGAGCACGGTGTACAAGTTAAAAATATCGTTGGTGCGATTGCTAACGAAGCTGATATCTCAAGCAAGTTCATTGGTGATATTCGCTTACATGACAATCACAGTACGGTACAGTTACCACAAAACATGCCAAAAGATGTGCTTGATCACTTCCAAAAGGTATTTATCTGTAAACGTCCGATGAATATGACGCTAACGCAAGACCAAGGTCCTGCGGCTCCTCGCTCAGAGCGCCCAAGCGGTGATCGTGGTGATAAGAAGCGTAACTTCAAAGACCGTGGTGAAAAACGTGGTGGCCCTCGTAAAGAGCGTCGTCCAGTGAGCTTCACTGCGAACTAATTGAAGCTTAAGCTTTAAGCAATAAAAAACCTTGTCATGAGAGTGACAAGGTTTTTTTGTGTCTGTAGTAAAGCTGTCAGCTATCAGCTATCAGCTATCAGCTATCAGCTATCAGCTATCAGCTTTAAGTTAATAAACTCCTAGAAACTTTTGAACATCTTTAAAATAAAGTTCTTCAACATCAAAATATTGAATAAAACTATCTTTACATCCCTGCTGTTTGTATAAAAGCACTACATAACATAACAATTTTGCTGTTAACTTAATTATGTCGTCTCTATGTGATTTATTAGCACTAGGCTCGTAAGTATATCGGCTTGATTTAAAAGAAGATCTATATTTGTGAAGTATTTCAAGCTCATTTTCACTGACTAAAAACTTTGCAATATCATCAGGTAATGAATGGTATAGAGTAATTAAATCATGTGGATCAGACTTTTTAGGTAAGCTATTCCTATCAAAGATATAGGTTTCATTTGGTTGACCTATGTTATCTACTGCAAGAGCATTAAAACTCTTAAAAAGTATTTCGATTGATAAAACCGATAACACACTTTGCAGCCCCATTCTCTGATGTGATGCGGTTTTAGCTACCATATAATAATCATAAGCACATTCAATCATGTATGGTCGGAAATCAATTTGAGATAATGATTTAGTACCTATGTTAAGTTTGTTAAGTTTCAACTATTTTCCTTAAATAAAGACTAAGTAATCGCAAATCAAAAAAGCCTCATGCTAGATTGCTGAGGCTTTGTTAATCTAATCCTTATGAGCCGATGGCTGGGTATGCGTAGCTTGATTGAAGACCTAGTGGAATGCCTAAGCCCCAGTACGCGAGTAAGAAGATACTCCAACCGATTAAGAAGGCGATTGAGTACGGTAACATCATCGCGATTAAGGTGCCGATACCGGTGCCTTTAACATACTTTTGGCAGTACACAACAACCAGTGGGAAGTATGGCATTAGTGGCGTGATGATATTCGAGCTTGAGTCACCTACACGGTACGCAGCTTGCGTTAAATCAGGTGAAATACCCAGTTGCATCAGCATGGGTACAAAGATTGGCCCTAATAGCGCCCATTTTGCCGAGCTTGAGCCAACAAATAGATTCACGAACGCCGTTAAGAAGATAATACCGACCACAGTGACTGAACTTGGCAGAGCCATTGCTTTTAATAGTTGCGCCCCTTCAATTGCAAGTAATGCACCTAGGTTTGATTTACTAAATGCAGCAATAAATAACGCACAGAAGAACGCCATAACAATATAGTAAGCCATACCGCTCATCGCTTTGCTCATTGCATCGATCATATCTTTAGAGCTTTTGAAGGTACCCACGGCAAAACCGTAGACGGCACCTGGGATCCAAAACAGTAAGAAGATAAGTGGCACAATTGATTGCATTAACGGTGAACGGAAATTAGTTAATGAGCCATCACTGCTTCGCATTGCAGAGTCGGCTGGCGCTGAGACAAACCATAGTAGCGCAAGGCCTGCAATCATCACTGTACTTGCAATATAGAACGCACGTTTTTCATCACTGCGTGCTTCATCAAAGGCAGGTAGGTCTTCTGTATCACCATCAAGTGGCGTATTTTGTAAACGCGGCTCGATGATTTTATCTGTGATATACCAGCCTAATAAGATAATAAACAGGCTCGAAGCTGAGGTGAAAAACCAGTTATTAAGCGGGTTAATCGCCATATCTGGGTCAATAATTTGCGCGGCACTTTGGGTAAAGCTTTGCAGTAACGGATCAATCCCTGATGGAATAAAGTTTGCGCTAAAGCCACCACTTACCCCAGCAAACGCTGCTGCAATACCAGCAAGCGGATGACGCCCCATCGCATAGAAGATAACTCCAGCAAGAGGGATAACTAGTACGTAACCGGCATCAGTTGCGGTATGGCTGACAATCGCCACTAAAATAATAGACGGTGTTAAAAGCTGCTTAGGCGTTACTTTTAACATTAATTTAAGGCCGGTATTGATAAAGCCAGAATGCTCAGCAACACCAACACCTAACATAGCAACCAGCACCACACCAAGCGGCGCAAAGCCAGTGAAGGTTTTCACCATCGAAGATAAGAAGGTGGCAAGGGAGTCCCCTGCTAATAGGTTATTTACAACGATGGCTTCGCCAGTGCGCGGATCGATTGCATCAAATGTAGTGCCCGAGAAAAGCCAAGATAAAAACCAAATAAGTAGCATTGCGACTAAAAAGATAATCGCTGGATCAGGTAGCTTGTTACCCACCCTCTCAATGGTATTTAGAAAACGTGCGATTGCACCACTTGGTGCCTGCACATCATTATTGTTATTCATTTTCAAATTCCCTAGAAAAATATCTCGTTAACCTTAACGTATCTAACTAATAAGGTAAATTTTAAGTTAATGGAATTACCTGATAAAGGTAAAGTGATTATGTAAAAAAAGCGACACAGGTCGCTTTACAGAATTTTATTTAATTAGATTAGGCTGCAAGTGCTTTCACTTCATCCCACAGGCGCACAACAAGCTCTTTATCTTCTTCGTTTAACTCACCGTTGCGATAAGCTTTAACGAGGCTAGATTCAACTTGATTGTTTAACTCATCAATCGATAAGTTTAATTCTTCTACTTGTGCATAGCCTACAGCTAAGTCAAAGTGACCACGTAAATAGCCACCAGCAAATAGCTCGTCGTCAGTTGCTTTATCGACTAAATCATCAAAATATTGCTGCGCTGCATCAATATAACTTACTAAACTCATTGTTACTTCTCCTCTGGGTGCAGCCCATCTTGATGACCCACTGCATACATAATATGGTCATTGAAACCGGTGGTTACGCGAATATAACCACTTAATTCATCGTCTAACTCACTATCACCCGTATCGGCAATCAGTGGTCGGCCATTCAAGGCCTGTAATTTAGTTTTAGTGGCTACAACAATAATGTTGTCGCGGCCAATAGCACGAATAAGTGCAGGGCTTAATTGCTGATTACCTCGGCCGAAGATATGGCCTTGGCCACCAATTAAGGTGATCACCAATTTGGTTTCTTTACCTTGTGTGAGCTCAAGTAATTGCTGAGCAGTTAAATCCTGCGCGATAAGCTCTTGGTCTGCCACTAAGTCTACACCTAGCAAGGTATTTTCAAGACCCATTTCTTCCATAATTGCCGCGACTGTAGAACCACTGCCCATCACATATAAGCAGTCTTCATCCATTTCACTAACAACATAGGCAGCTATATCGGCAAGCACTAATTCATCGGTTTCTTTACCGCCATTTTTAACTGCCTGTACATAACGTACTTCACTAGGCACTTGCATTTCACCATAGCGCTTAGCTTTTACCGTGCCTTCGCGAAATGCTTCTTCGTCGATATCCATCACATCAGCATCGCCAAGGCTGACAAGTTCACCTTTAACTAGCATCTCAACAACACGCCCAGCTGCTTTTGGGGTAATAGCATAAACCCCAGAATGAATTTTGCAGCCTGCAGGAATACCTAATACAGGAGTGCTATCGCCAACCGCATGACAAACATTGCGGGCAGTACCATCGCCACCTGCAAATAAAATTAGGTCGACACCTTGCTCAACTAATAGCTTGGCAGCCTGCTCTGTGTCATCTGGGGTGGTGATATCGTTTGTTTGGTAAATAACGTGGCTTTGAAAGCCTAGCTGCTTTGCCGTTTGCTCGCCCATTTCACCGTTTACAGTGTAAATGGTTAAATCATCTTGATGGGCAAGCAGCACTTCAAGTGCCGCGCGGGTACGTAAGTTTGCTTTTGGCTCAGCACCAAGTTGCATTGCTTTTGCGGCGGTATCTGCGCCATCACTGCCCTTTAGTGCGACACTGCCACCTAAGCCGGCAACCGGATTTACAATCAAGCCTAATTTAAACTGCATCAGATAAAGCTCCTGGGTTGCCATGAAAATCGCGCTGCCACGTAAACTGTGCAGCCGTTAGTGGCCATGGGGTTTTATAGAAATCACTCAATGCTTTAAGCAGTGCTGTCGTGCGCTGGTTAAAACCAGATGCTAAAAAGCTCAACACTTGCTGGTGAACGCGCGCTTGAAAATCGAATCGGCAGGTTTGCTCGCCATTTAAATTATCAACCGATACATTAAAATCGAAACCTGCTGCAGTACTGAGCGCCCATTCAATAGCTTGGGGCTTTACTTCAACTGCTTCAAATTCAGCTTGCTGGTGCTTATCACGACCATCTGGGCAATACCAATAGCCATAATCTTCTTTTAACCGACGTGCCTCACCAGCCACCAGCCAATGGGCAATTTCGTGTAAGGCGCTGGCATAAAAGCCGTGGGCAAACACAATTTGGTGATAAGGCGTTTGCTCATCAGCAGGCAGGTAAATAGGTTCATCATCACCCTTTATCAAACGCGTGTTATGGCTTTGATAAAAGGTGTTTTCAAAAATAGCGATTAAGTCAGCAATCTGATGCATACGGCTTGAATTCATCTCGTTAAAAGCGTCACTAAAAACGAGGCGAATTGTACGGACTTTTCACTCCAAAGTAAAAGCAACCGCCCTCAGTTACAGGTATTTTGCGATATCAACATCATCGATTTGCTCTGGGTTTAAATAGCGTTTTGCATACTTTAGGTAAATACCTGATGTTAAGAATAATTTGAATACATCTTCATCAACATGCTGATCGGCTACCATCTTGGCTAAAATATCAATGGCAACACTGAGTGGCTTGGCTTTTTTATAAGGCCTATCGGCCGCGGTTAATGCTTCGAAGATATCAGCAAGTACTAACACACGTTCGGGTATTGATAACTGCTCAGCGGTTAATTTTCGCGGATAGCCTGTCCCTTTTAAAGTTTCGTGATGAGTAGAAGCATAGCGCGGAACTTTAGCTAATTCTTTCGGGAATGGCACACTACCTAGCATACGAATGGTGCTGATCACATGCTCATTGATCTTAAATCGGTCTTCCGCTGTTAACGTGCCTCGTGCCACAGATAAGTTATACACTTCACCAAGGTTATATTTATACTCAGGAATTGCCATGTTAATGCCTAAACTTTCTGGGTACTCAACGGCTTTTTCGTGTGGAATTAAACCACTTGGCTTATCGCTCAGGAGTGACTCTTCAACAGGTAAATGCTGATTTTTCAAATCAGCCATACGCATTTCTTCAAGGGGCGATAAACCTAAACTTGCGTCAAAATGACGCTGCCACTTGATACTAGCAACCTCATGTAAACGAGACAACTGCGCTTCATCCATAAACTCACCACCAACATTACAGGCGGCAATGAAGCTAAAGTCTGCGTGTAACTTCTCTGTTTGTTGCTCAAGCTTTTGTTTAAGCACAGATTGCTGCTCTGGATGCGCTAATAGTTGCTCATAGTAGGTAATTTTTGCATCACGTAGTAGCACTTCAAATCGGGTGCGTACCTCATGAATACGGTTATAAATAGTTTCGAGCTTAGTGCCTTTATCAACAATATGCTCTGGTGTAGTGATTTTACCGCAGTCATGTAGCCACGCCGCTAAGCGGAATTCTCGTCGCTCATCCGGGGTTTTAAAACTGAACTCAGAAAACGCCTCATCTGTTGAACCTGATGCTGCATCAGCAAGCCAAATACCCAACTCAGGCACACGCTCACAATGCCCTGCCGTATATGGCGATTTATCATCAATGGCTTGCGCTATAAGCTCTACAAACGACTCCATCAACGCTTTTTGTGAGTTTTCATGTTGCTCAATCGAGCGACTCATATCAACCATCGAACTAGCTAAATAATGAATTTCTAAAATATGACTCGAAAGCGTTGAAACCTCATTGTAGTCACGCTGTTGAATTTTTTTATTCTCACCCACTAATTTAAGTATTGGGTTAACGATTGAAGAGGCAAAAAACCAAGAGACAGGCAGCAACAAAAGCAAACATAACCCTGTAACTAATATTGAGATCTGAATCTTTTCTTTAATAATTGCTAGCACATCGTTTTTAGCCACAAGAACCGCAAAATAATCAATTTCATCAGATTGCATTTCACTACTGAGTGGCAGTTGCAATACAAACATATATTTCTCAACACCATCCTCATTCACACTTAGCATTTTGCCAAATTGATGTTGTCCATTAGCGAGTCCTATGGTTTGCTCATTTGTTTTGATTATCTTGGATAAGTCATCAAACGAGTGATGATGACCTTGTGTTTTACTTTTAGCGATTATTTCTCCATCTCCACGATAAACGTACATTTCGGAAGAAACTAGAAACTGCATTTTTTGCTGTTGTTTAATTAAAAATGCACTCAAGCTAGAACTTGCAACATCAATAGCGAGCACCCCTCCCGTTTGTTCAGATTTTATTGTGTACGTATAACCAGGTATCTTTAGTAGATTAAAAATATACTGTCGAGTTTTGGTAACTGTGCCAACTTTTGCATCGTTAAACCATAACCGCTTTCGAGGGTCGTAATCTGGAGTTTGTTTGTATTTCCTATTTAATGATAGGTTTTCATCTAAATAATATGTAGTTTGATGACGAGACTCACCCTGCCCTAACACCTTAAAAATAAGCCATCTATCTTCAGCTCTAAGATCGTTAGGTTTTGGTAATTGAGCATGACCACGTAAATTCACAACTTCGATGAAGTCACCATTAGCATACCCTAACAATAATGAATGAAAGTCTGGGTGTTTGTTTAATACTTCTATTAGAATATTTCGCAAAGAATTATTTTCATCAAAGTTCCCTGAAAACAGTCTGTTATCGTGGATCATAACACTTAATGTATTATCTACCCGCTGATTAATTCGAGTGATGTGGTCAGCTATTTGTTGGCTGGTTGATTTGAATTGTTCGGTTTTGGTTTGAAGGACTAATTTTTCACTGAAATAATAGTGCAGACTGATCGCCACAATTCCAGTTAGCAAGCTCGCTAGTGCAAATATTAATAACACACTTACGCGTATTGAAATTTTAAATCTTCTTTCATTCTGTGAAAACAATGTGCGACTCCCTGCTAGCTCTAAATAATTATCCAGATATAAATAAATCTAATACATTTTGCTAAACTTACACATAAACCAAATAATCTAGACTCGTTAAATTTTTACTACTAACTGATTTCTACCACTACCTTTTGCTTCGTAGAGTGCAGCATCAGCTCTAGCTATCACTGATTTTTGCTGCTCCTCTCGCATTACTGTTAAACCAAAGCTAGCTCTAATTAATAATGAAAGCTCTCCAACTTCAAATGGTTCAGTATTAAGCTTGGTGATCATATTTTCGATTATTTTTGCAGCATCAGACACCGAACAAAGCGGTAAAACAATAACAAACTCTTCACCACCAAAACGATAAACATCATCGGAAGTGCGTAATGACTGAGTTAAGAAAGTAGAAAAAAGCTCAAGTATACCATCGCCAACTTCATGACCATGGTTATCATTGACCTGTTTAAAATAATCTATATCAGCCAAAATAACGCACACTTGCTTCATTTTTTGCTGCTGTTGCTTAGTTATCCGTTGATAGTCTTCATAACTATTATCAAAGGCTCTTCTATTCGGTAATTGAGTCAGTGCATCTTTAAATGCTTGGCTCTGCATTTCTTGCGCTAATTGACCTAGTTGCGTATTTCGAACAAAAAGTTCGCGGCGCATTAGGTGCTGATGGGCTGACATAATCATACCCGTTAAGTTCGCTGCAACATGTGCCAAAATAACCATATACGAGGTATGGCTATTAATTTCTTTTGTAAAAAAGATCACAGATAAAGCTATTAAGCTGTAAGCCCACCCGAAAAATGCCGACAATTTGAAAGGCAGTAACGCCGAAAAGTAAAACGTAATAAGAATAATGACGTCAAAAAACAGATGTAAAACATAGGCGCGGTCAAAAGTATAAGCCATTGATTGCATGCTGATTGATAAAAAAACCATAAACAAAGAAATTGCAAGCTTAAACTGCCTTAGAGTTTGAATGTAAGCAAGAACAACAGCACTAAAGATACAAACTGAGACAATGATGCTACGACCAGTCAAAGCAATATTTGGCCAAAAAAATGATTGGATGATCATTTTATCAAAAAAGGTTATAAAAATAGTGAGAAGCGCGATGGTGTAACACAAAAATTGGGCAATTTTTTTATCCTGTTTAAATTTGCTTTGCAAAAATATTTGCTCGACCTGCAATGAATTAAACTGGCAAGCAAAGCGCTTTATTGTCAGATCTTTGTTTAATAACTTTGCAGCAAATGCGCCCATAAATACGTGCCTAATGAAATGAGTAACAGAGGAATGTTCAAATAAAGAGCTATTCCCCTATTATAGAATGATAGTTCATTAATTAAACTAGTCATTTTGTATAGAAATACCTCATATTAGCCATTAAAAAGCAGGAATTGGTTACAAAGTATTAATAAAATACTCTTTATTTTTTTACCAAGCATTCTCGCCGGCCTCATCAGACTTGACTATATCGGTTTCTTTTAACGCTTCTCGAATCCAGGTTTGCATGACTGGACACGCAAATACATGCTGACAATAAGCTTGTGCAGCACGCGAAAGCGTAACCTGATACGTTTTAAAGCGCAGTACCACAGGTGCAAACATCGCATCAACAATAGAGAACTCACCAAATAACCATGCATTAGGATACCTTTGCACGGCTAGCGCATTTTAATCCCAGACTCTAACAGGGTTGAGCGGTAATCATCGTCTAGCCCTGCCATTTTCTTTTTCCTCGCCATACTAGCTGACTTAGATGTATCTTGTTTAAAAAGCGCCATGG
>NZ_JAKGBH010000033.1:0-47327 GCF_021532515.1 Pseudoalteromonas sp. PAST1
GTTGCATGCGCTCTGTCAGATGACACAGTAACCACAGGTGCTGCTGTGAGCGTTTGAAGCGCCGCACTTTACTGCCGTAGTAATCAATAAGGCCGCTGAAGTGTTGTCGATTTTTTAGCGACAGATTGAGCCTGTCCACAACGTCATTTATTTGCGTGTGCCATGGTGCTAACCGGTGGTAAATGGCGAGCTCTTTTTTAAGCTCAGGCACGGTCAGACTTTTGGCACCACCCCTGAGATGGCTCAGACTCAGCCCGTCGTCTTTAGTAGTGATTATGTTGTCCAGAAAGACGTTAAGTTCATTACTGGTAAGTTGATTCAGTTGGAGCGTCAGGTCTTTTCTGACCTGTTGCATTGTGCGGCTTATCAGTCTTTGAAGCACGGAGTACTTAGGAATGGCAATGTTATGGCTGGCAAGGTATTCAATGGCCGCATCAAAGAGGTGTCGAGGCTCCAGCCAGGCATGACCAATGTAAACCAGGTGGTGGCACAGAGCATTGAGGTGCTGTTTTTCATTCCACTTATTGTAATTTAGTAGACGCAGTATCCTTGAGTAAATACGGTCACGCTGCATTTTACTGACACTGAAAGGCCTGATCCCTTTACCTCTTTGAATTTGGGAGGCAATAAACTGCATGTCGATACTGATATCACGGAAACTCGGAGCAATGATCACTGGCTTAGATTTAAAATAGCCCAGAAGCGCCACGAAATAACAACGATGTTTAGTAAGCCTGATAGTACGGCATTCGGCCTGTTCTACATCGTTTAGCGAAAAATACAAACGTTGTTCCTCAATAGAAAACTGAGGTGCTGAATACAAGTCTCGTTGTTCTGCCTGAGTCAGAATCGAGAGTTCATTACTAATTGCCATGATGAATAAACGCCAATATGATTGATGGTGTTTATATAAGATGGCAGAATATTGGAAGGTAACCCACCGCCACAGACCATATAATATAATACCTGTAGCGTTCTATGTTACTTTAGAGGGGAAAATCCCTAGAACCCCTTAATGTCAGCGACGCTCTCTAGAGGTAAAATGGTATTATCAGGCATTAAAACAGATACTTGTTTCAAATCATTTATTGAGCCAATCTGACTTGCTTTGTGCTTCGACGAAGCACCGAAAACAATAGGCGTAAATTTATTAACGGTAACTAGTTTAGATATTTGTGAGCCTTCAAGTTGTGGCTTTAGAAAATCAGTTAATGCTTTAGTGGTTAAACCAAATTGATGAGCTATTTCAGGTTTTAATGAAATGCGAATGTATTTTCCACCCTCTATCAATGCTGTTTGTATGTCTTGACTACCAGATACTTGGCTTACTAACACTTTCATTTTTTCAGCGATATTTGCTAATTCTTGGACTTTATCCCCAAAAACTTTTATTGATACATCGCCTGTAGTGCCAGTTAGCATTTCAGTTACCCGCATTTGAATAGGTTGAGTAAAATTCGTGTTCATACCGGGGTAATTTGATAATACGTTGCGTATATCTTCGATTAGCTGTTGCTTGGTATCAAAGCGCCACTCATTTTGAGGCTTCAACTCCATGAATATATCCGTTTCATTTAGGCCCATAGGATCTAGGCCAAGCTCATCTGATCCAGTTCTGGCTACAATTTGAAGTATTTCAGGTACTTGTTTTAGTAGTGCTTTCTCTACTTGGGTATCAATATTTAGAGAGGATTGCAGGGTAATAGATGGCGACTTTTCTAGTTGAACAATGATGTCTCCTTCATCCAACGTAGGCATAAAACTTTTCCCCAAACTTACAAAGGCAAAAATGCTTGTGATCAACACCAAAAAAGCTATCGATGATGCTGATTTAGGTGAATTAATAACGCTTAATAGCGACTTTTTGTACTGTATTTGTAATGATTTGATGAAGCTAGGCTCACTCGCTTCATTTGATTTCAGTATCATTGAAGCTAGCACCGGGATGCAAGTAAACGCTAAAACTAGCGCAGATAACATCGCAAAAACAATCGTCAATGCAACAGGCGTAAACAGCTTCCCTTCTAACCCTGAAAGAGTTAATAGAGGGGAAAAAACAATAACGACAATTAATGTTCCTGATACAGTTGGCACAGAAACTTCTTTACATGCTCTATAAATAACATGCAGCTTAGGAAGTTTGCTGTTTTCTGAAAGCCTATTTACAGTATTTTCAACAACGACAACAGATGAATCAACAAGCATACCAATAGCAATAACTAAGCCTCCTAAACTCATTAAATTTGCTGATATGGAAAAATGGCTCATTAATATAAAAGTAGCAAGAGCTGCCACCGGCAAGGATATAGAGACAATTAGTGCCGCTCTAAAGTTGCCAAGAAATAAGGCTAGCAATATGATAACGAGCACTACAGCTTGAACTAATGCATTTGTGATGGTTTCAATAGCAGTACTAATCAAATTAGATCTGTCATAAAAGACATTGATAGTAGTGCCACTAGGTAGTGAGCGCTCTAGTTCTAAAAGTTTTTCTTTAACTGAACTTACTACTTGGTCGGTATTACTGTTTTTTAGCGCAATAACTAAGCCTTGTACGGCCTCTTCACCATTATGTGTCACTGCACCATAACGTATTAAACTTCCTTCGTTGATTGCTGCAACATCGGCTAACCTGATTATTCCTTGTTGGTTGTTTTTTATAACTAACTGACGTATATCATCAATTTTTTCAAATTGTCCTTGTGTTCGAACAACAAAATTGTCGTTACCTTTGTTTATTCGGCCAAGTCCTCCATTTAAATTGTTAGCTATTACGGCTTGTTCAATATCACTAAAAGAAACGTCTAGTGATTTCATTTTCAAAGTAGTTGGTGTTATTTCATATGTTTTTACATAGCCGCCTAAACTGTTTACATCTGCGACGCCTTCAACTGTTCGAAGAATCGGTCTGATCTGCCAGTCCAAAATATCACGTCGCTGTTGAAGGCTTAAGTTTGGATTATCAACTGTAAACATAAAAATTTCACTTAGAGGCGTACTCATAGGAGCAAGACCACCAGAAATACCCTCTGGGAGTTCAGCCCAAATATTCATCAGCCTTTCATTTACTTGTTGTCTCGCCCAATAAATATCAGTGCCTTCTTCAAAATCAAGTGTAATATCAGTAATAGAATATTTTGTGGTTGAACGAAGAATCTTTTGAGATGGAATACCGAGTAACTCTGTTTCGACAATACGTGTAATTTGAGTTTCTATTTCCGAAGTTGTCATTCCCGGTGCTTTTAAGACGATTTTTACTTGGGTAGGAGAAATGTCGGGAAAAGCATCAATTGGCAAATTAAACCAAGCGTTGACTCCTGCAGCAGTCACGAGCAAAGTCAAAATAGTAATAAAAATTCGTTGAATAAGAGAAAACCTGATCACCGCACTTATCATCGTTTATTCTCCCAGCCCGAGAAATAGACCTTGGGCAATGCTAACAAAGGAGCTAAGTACTTCGGCTTGAGGTGTTAGATTGTCAGATTGAACAATGTAGCTATCATTCTCATTGCCAATAATAATGACCTTAACTAAGTTTATTTCTTGTCCTCGTTTTACTGCAACATAGCTTTTGTTATTGAGTTCGAATAATGACTGGTGAGGGACTTTAATACCTTCAATTAAAACGATAGGTGTTAGTAACAGTTGTTGCCCGAGTTTAAGCTCACACGATGAGTCGAAACTACTCCATACTGTTTGCTTATAACGGCTGATTGTTTCGTCAACATTTTCTACTTTTAGTATGCAATTATCTTCAGTTTTAAATGAGTTAACATTTTTTACATTGCTAGCTAATAGCGAAGATTTTACAAAAACATTATGGGAAGGAATTATTTCAAAAAGGTATGGTGATTGTTCGTTCGTATACTCAAGTTGACCATTAGAAGGACTGATTATAAAAATATCGCCGTTCTTATCGATGGCTAATTGTTGTAGTGCATGGCTTAAGTGTTCAAAACTTAACTTTGCTTGAAGATAGGTTTTGTTGATGTCTAACCATTCAGCACTTTTTATCGTTTTCGAATTTGCATAATTTTTAACAGACTCAAGATGCTTCTTACTTTTTAAAAGTATTGATTTACTGGCATCTATTTCTTCTAAGAAGTGATTTACTTCTGGCCCTTCTATTCTAGCTACTTTTTGTCCTTTACTTACCTTAACACCCGGATTGTATAAAAAAGATATTTGTTGCGGTGTAAAAGGCAGTTGTACTTTGAAACTGGATTTAGGTTTGAAGGATACTTCTCCAAGCACTTGCTCTATCTCCATACTGTCAACCCGATGTACGGTTTGGAACTTATGTTTAAAATTTCCCAATTGTGAAATGGCGATCACTGAATTGGTGACTTGTTCAGCTTGAATATGCATGCTTAAAACAGTTAACAACATTGACGCTATTAATGAGAATAATCGATATGAGGTTGCTATCATTTGTTACTGACTCTTGTTAGGCTAACTGGGATAGTTGCCTTGAATGGTTTGTAAAGTGAAGTTACCTTACAAATAATGTTTAGTTTTTACGTCAGGCATGTGTTGTAGATTCATGAGACAAATGTCCCATAGACTTTTTAACTGGTTGATTTTAAATGAAAGATAAATCGATAGCGGTGCTTCTAGCTATAATAATGGTACTCAATTTTTTTGATGTAATTACTGATATTTCTTTAGGTGTTCCAACTTGGCATATTGTCGAAGAAAGCTTGATTGTTTTAGCTTCAGCGATTGGTTTTGTTTTTTTGGTTCGAGATATTTCAAACCGCACAAAGCGTATTAAACAGTTGAAAAGTGAATTAGATAAATCGGGCATTCAACTAAAAAATATTTCGGAAGAAATGAAGCGCGCTCGTATAAAGTACAGTGAAGTCATAAATGAACAGTTTAATCAGTGGAGACTGACAAAAAGTGAACAAGAAGTTGCTATGTTAATGCTGAAGGGATTGAGTTTTAGAGAAATTAGTGGTGTAAGAGATACCAAAGAAAAAACAGTTCGTCAGCAGGCTTCTAGTATATATGTCAAAGCGGATGTAGAGGGTCGGCATGAGTTTTCAGCTTGGTTTTTAGAAGACTTCATGGAGCCAGACAGTACACTAGAGTAGAGTAGTCATCCTTTATCTTACCTACTATTATCTAGAAGATAAGAACACTTTAGCTTATGTAAAGTTGAATAATCTAAAAGGCATAGGCTTAACTTGAAATA
The DNA here is from genome assembly GCF_021532515.1 of Pseudoalteromonas sp. PAST1. Classification (NCBI taxonomy): domain Bacteria; kingdom Pseudomonadati; phylum Pseudomonadota; class Gammaproteobacteria; order Alteromonadales; family Pseudoalteromonadaceae; genus Pseudoalteromonas; species Pseudoalteromonas sp. PAST1. The sequence goes on from NZ_JAKGBH010000033.1 coordinate 5,198, forward strand.
ATGGCCGTTTTTGACAAAGAGCCGCAATTCGCCTCTGAAACGTTTTTGTCCAGAAACGTGTTACATCCCCATTAGCGGACACTCAATCTTGACACCAAGTGATCAAAAACCAATCGAATACGTTGTGGTACTGGACCACGTTGAGGGCGATAAATATATAAATCCCAAGGCACAGGCTCGATCTCTTCTAACACTCTCACAAGTTTCTCTTGGCGTAATAAGTCTTGGGCCAAAAAGTCAGGAATTTGAGCAAACCCCAGCCCATTTTGTATAGCCATTAATTCAGCTTCGGTGTCGGCACTTCGAAAACGTGTTATGGATGGCGTCCACTGTCTGTCCATGGAAAAAACCCATGGCCAAAGCTTTCCCGTATTGCGATCTACTAACCCTGTAACCGGCAAGTGGTTTAGTTCTTCAATAGACGCAGGCCTTCCCACTCTATTTATTAAGTCAGGCGAAGCCACGACATACATATTAATTTTGGTGAGCTGGCGGGCAATAAATCGACTATCTCTCATGAAGCCGATACGAATCCCAATATCTATTTTTTCGTCAACTACATCCACGCGCTCGTCACTGAGTGTCAGGTCTATATCTAGTTGAGGATGTATTGTTGAAAGTTCCAGTAACACAGGCATTAAGCACTTATGACCAAAACCAACAGGCGCTGCGATACGAACACGCCCTTGTAATTCATTACCCGAGTTAGGGGCGCTTGTTTGAAACAATTCATCTACAGCGCGCAGGCGTTCTTTTGCTATCAAAGCAAATTTTTCTCCAACTAGGGTCACTTGTATGTGTCGAGTATTTCGATGAAATAAAAGCTCCCCTTGCAATCGCTCTAACTCCTTCACTGCTCGCGTCACTGCCTGAGGAGAAATTCCCAGACGGTTAGCCGCTTCTTTAAAGCTGCGAGACTCAGCAGCAGTACAAAATATCCGGAGCATTTCCAATCTGTTAAGCATCACAGTCACATTCAGGTTTGAAATAAATACATAAATATTATTCCAAAATATGGAATTGTGAAATTAAAATATTTCCATTTATTGATTTTTGAAGGTAAGAGATACTTTGCTTGTTATTTAGACAACGTCATTCAACTTATTTGAGGATATTAACTATGAGCAGTGTTTTAGCAAATAACATCAGCGGTAAGGTCGTTGTTATCACTGGTGGTAGCAGCGGTTTAGGCGAGACCACGGCAAGACATTTAGCCAGCCTTGGCGCATCTGTTGTTTTAGGTGCCCGACGCATTGAGAAGCTTGAAGCTATTGCTGCTGACATACGTGCAGCGGGCGGAGAAGTTGCGGTTCAAGCGACAGATGTGACTAGCCAGGACGAAGTGAAGGCCCTTGTAAATCTTGCACAAGAGCGCTTCGGTAAAGTTGATGTGGTTATCAATAATGCAGGGTTAATGGCGATTGCACCGTTAGCTGAGACTCGAGTTGACGAATGGGATCGCATGATTGACATCAACGTTAAAGGTCTGCTGTATGGAGTAGCCGCAGCGCTTCCGATCTTTCAGGCTCAGGGAGCAGGCCACTTTATCAATATTTCTTCCGTAGCGGGTATCAAAGTATTCAGTCCCGGCGGCACGGTTTACAGCGGAACCAAATTCGCTGTTCGCGCTATTGCCGAAGGCTTACGCCATGAAGTTGGCGGTAAAATTCGTTCAACAATCATTTCACCAGGTGCAGTCGAATCTGAATTAAAACATGGAAGTTCAGATACTCAAGGTGCAGCCTTTGTAAAAGATTTTTATCAGCAAAATGAAATTCCATCTGAATCTGTTGCTCGTGCTATCGCATACGCAATTGAGCAGCCTGCGGATGTGGATATCAACGAGATTGTTCTGCGCCCAACTGTTCAAGAGTTTTAATTCGTTTAATAAAAGACCGATTAACCAGCGGGTGATTTAACCACCCGCTGAATATTCAGTTTGTGAGGTTATTGATGACAGCGTTAAACAGACAAATGCGTGGTTTGGTATTAGATAGCTATGAAGAGGATACAGTATTCCGGGATGCCCTGATTAACTTACCCTCTCCATCAGCAGGTCAGGTGCAAGTAAAAATATTTGCAAGTGGAGTCAATCCTATTGATTACAAGATCCGCCAAGGTATCGCTCCTTACGCCATGCCGGAATTGCCCGCAGTACTTGGCACCGATTTAACTGGAGAAATTGTTGCTGTCGGCGACGGCGTCACCGACTTTGCAATAGGCGATGCCGTTTATGGTCTGACTGGCGGAGTGCGAGGATTGCAAGGATCATTGGCTGAATATGCCAACGTAGATGCTGAGTTACTTGCTCTCAAACCGAAAAATTTGTCCATGCGTGAAGCTGCGGCTTTACCTCTGGTTGCACTTACCGCTTGGGAAGGTTTGGTTGACAAGGCGAATGTTAAAGCGGGCCAGAAAGTCCTTATCCAAGGTGGAGTTGGCGGAGTTGGGCATGTAGCTGTGCAAATTGCTAAGGCCTTAGGTGCCGACGTTTATGCCACTGCGTCGACTGGAAAACAACAACTGCTCAAGGCGCTAGGTGCCACGCCAATTGATTATCACACTGCAAGCCCTGCTGAGTACGTGGACGCATACACCCAAGGCAAAGGATTCGATATCATTTACGACACTGTCGGTGGCTCTGTACTCGATGCTTCATTAGATATCATTGCACATTATGGACATATTTTAAGCTGTGCTGCATTCAGTTCACATAACCTGGCACCGTCGTCATTACGCTCTGCAACATTGTCAGCGATTTTTGTGTTACATCCACAGCTCAGCGGAGAGGGGCGCAAACATCATGGTGACATTCTGCGGCAAATTACGGCTCTTGTTGAAGCTGGACAAATTAAGCCACTACTCGATCCGTTACGCTTTTCCCTAGACACGGCAATGGATGCACATAATGCCGTAGAGTTGGGAGCCATGGGTAAAGTCGTTATTGATGTAATTACTTAAAAAGTCATTGTTGAGGATGCATATGAGCCCAAGAAAACTAATTCGAACTGTTCGTTTCCATGAATTAGGTGGCCCCGAGGTATTAACTATTGACTCGCTGGCGAGTCAAAGTTTGCAGGCCACTGATGTACGTATTGCGGTCAAAGTTGTTGGGCTCAATCGTGCTGATGCCATGTTTAGGCGAGGCAGCTATATAGAAAAGGCTGACTTCCCTTCGCGAATCGGCTATGAAGCATCCGGGATAGTCATTGAAGTCGGGGAAGAGGTAAATCATTTACGCCTTGGGGACGAGGTTTGTATTGTCCCTCAGATGGGGCTTTCTCAGAACGGCTGCTACGCAGAAGAGATTGTCGTACCAAGTGAATATGTGGCACTCAAACCAGCAGGGCTAACCTTTGCTGAAGGCGCAGCAGCTTGGATGCAGTACATGACAGCTTATGGCGCTTTGGTCGAAATTGCTAACGTGCAAAAAGGCGATGCAGTACTGATAACCGCCGCATCGAGCAGTGTTGGATTGGCTGCGATTCAAATTGTGAATGCTCTGGGGGGTATCCCAATCGCTACAACTCTAACAGGAGCTAAAAAGGCTGCTGTGCTCAAGGCTGGCGCGGCCCATGTGATTGCAACCCAAGAAGAACCGCTGCTGGATAGCTTGAGAAGTATCTTGGGAGAAAACAATTTAAAAATCGCATTTGATGCTGTCAGTGGGCCGCAGATAGCTGAAATTGCTGAAGCAATGAGCCCTGAAGGAACAATAATAGTTCACGGAGCATTAAGTCCCGAAACAACTCCTTTTCCCTTAAAAATAGCACTTCGTAAAAGTCTGACAGTTAGGGGGTATGTGTTTACTGAAGTTATAAAAGACATCGAGCGTTTTCGCAGAGCAAAGCAATTTATCCTCTCGGGTTTATCCGAGGGAACACTCAATCCTGTCATTGATCGAAGCTTTAAATTTGAAGAGATAGTAGCAGCGCATCACTATCTGGAGTCCAATCAGCAGATTGGTAAAATAGTGGTCGAACTTGATTAACAGTTCGTAGCTTACGCTAGTCTCTCAACTCAGTCAGTGCCTGATTATAATTAGCGTGGGCTTTTTTGCGGAAATCGAATGAACTAAATCAGAATCTTACGATCAGATCAGGGATATTCATTCACTAACTTTGATTACATGCCGAAGCCTCGCTAAAAACCACTAACTGGCGCAAGTACAATATTTCAGGCGTGACAGATGCGGAAGTACTCCCAAATTTACTCAAACGAACACGCCGATCCATCAAGGAAATTTCGGGAGAAGGCGCCTACGATACAAGGGAGTGCCACAGGGCGATTAGGGTTAAGAAAGCGATACCTCTACTAATCCCTCCACGTGAAGGAGCCGCCTTCTGGGAAAAAGGTCATCCACGTAATCTGGCGGTTGGTTGCCAAAAGCTCTATGGTTCGAACAAAAAGTGGAAACGAAAATATGGTTACCACAGGCGTTCATTGTCGGAGACCGCTAAGTATCGCGCAAAACAACTACTAGGCGCTTCACTCACGCTTCGAAATTACAATGCACAAGTTGGGGAGACATACGCCATGCTCAAAGCACTCAACAAGCTAACAGGGATAGGTATGCCCGAAACTCAGTATATCGTTTAAAATGCAAACGATTTTGCTAGGGCTGTTGATCTTTGTAGTACATATATCAATCAGCCCACATTGGTAGCCACATCATAGTAAATGCTAAAGCGAGCATTGAATGATAATTTCGTTCAAGCTTTTCATACCGCGTGGCTATCCCTTTATATTGCTTAATACGGCCAAATGCATTCTCAACCAAGTGCCGATATTTGTACATGCACCAGTCAATATCTTCATTGCCTACTAAACGGTTGCCCTTACGTGGAATAACGAGAGTAGCGTTATTATCACGAATAAACGCTCTCAGTTTTTCACTGTCGTAGCCTTTATCTGCGACAACCATATTACTTGTTGGGCAATTAGCTACGAGTGACTCTGCATGGACGATATCATGCGTATTTCCACAGGATAATTCATAATAAACAGGCAATCCTCCGCTATCGACTGCAAGATGAATTTTCGTAGAATTTCCACCTCGGCTCTTTCCAATTGATTCATTGTCAGCAGTTCTTGCACCGCAACTATGTTGATGAGCCCTGACAATACTGCCATCAATGAAGACCCAATCCATGTCCGCATCACGAGATAATGCGCGAAACAGTTCATTCAAAATCCCTTTTTTGGACCATAAATTAAACCGTCTGTAGATAGCACTCCAACGGCCAAAATCAGAAGGTAAATCTCGCCATGGAATACCTGTGCGCATCTTATACAGTATGCCTTCGAGCGTTTTTCTTTGGTCGGGCTTATTATAAATTCGACCACTTAAGTACATTACTTTTGATAAGACATTCCATGTCCCGTCTGTTAACATTAATCTTGGCATGTAGGTTCGGTGTAAAGTTTTCTGGCGAATTCAATTATACTTTATCTTCATGCTGTTTGTTCTTCATACCACAAAGATCAACACGCCCTAGTAATAAAGAATTTTCTATTATTTATTTAAATTATCTAACTCTTTTTCAAGATCTTTCATTGCTTTTTGGGCTTTAAACTCTTCGTAAAGAGCTTCGCGTGAACTTGGATCTAAACGCTTACCAGATTGAGCGACCAGGTTATTAAACGTTTCTTGTGTATTGCTCATTACAACGAATGTACAAAGCTGTTTTACACCATCTAATTTAGCAAAAGCAACTTCTTGCGGCACAGCACCCACAAGGCTTTGCTGTGCAACTTGCTTACTTACTTGCTCAAACGTTCCACCAACATTTAGCTCATCATTACTTTGCGCTTTACGTCGATATAGCTTGTCCATAACGCTTGCTTTAACCTGTATCTGTTGTGATAAATCGGCGCGAGCTGCTGCAATAGCTTGTGCTCTGTCGGTAGACATACTGCCAGACCAAGGTACGCATGATGATGAAGCTAACCCTTTATCCGACACAGGTAATAATACCCAGCTTGGCACTGAATCATTTTTTGCTAACGGCTCAGACTGTGTTTGTTGAGTGCTTGAACACGCACCTAAAGCTAAAGCGGCTATAACAGGTAATAACTTTTTCATTTTAAATTCCTTTCAATTGCTTTTGATAATAAGCGGTGCGTTTTACCACTTTTTGTAAGTAATTACGGGTTTCTTGCGCAGGTAAATTGTTAACCATTAAGGTATAAATTTTCTCTGCAGACATTGAATTAGCTGCAATACTTGCCTGATTAAGTGATTTAGAGCCACTTAGCGTTTTGGCTACGTTGCCAGGGCCAGTATTATAAGCAGCTATACTCATGTAAATTCTTGATTGCTCGTTACGTACATTTTTAAAGTAACGATTACTTAAAATATGCACATAAGTACTCCCTGCCTCTACGTTATTATCTGCCTGGAATAAATACTCAGGGCTTAGTAGTAATGGTTTACCTTGCAAAAAGTTACTCACGTCTTTACCCGCTGATGTAGGAACTATTTGCATCAAACCAAAGGCAGGTATGGGTGAGCGAGCTAATGGGTTAAAACTTGATTCAGTATGAATTATGGCTAATAACAATGCCGGCTCTATATTGTAGCGCCTTGCTTGTTGCTGAACCTCAGGTAAGTAACGTTTTGCTTGATTAGAGAGCGTATTAGCAGGCAGCTTATAACTAATTGTTACTCTGTCTTTTTGCTTAATTATTTTAGGCGCCTTGGCAGAAAGTACCTTTTCTACAATCTCGGTAGAAAGCACCGTTTGCTCGGCTATTTTTTTAGGTTGAATCGTTGTTAATGGCTTATTTCTTTCAATTTTTCTATTTAAAGACTGACCCGCAGAAGTGAAGCTCTTATTGTTAATGGTATTATTAGCTGCAATATATACCGGATCCTTTGCAAGTGTTTTATCAACCGAGACTTGAGCAAGTTCATTTAATTGCTCTTTTGCATATTCAACAGCTTGCTCGTTGTTTCGGCTATTTAATAGCTCAACCACCACTTCACCACTTTCAAAATTTACACTGGTGCGTTTATTTAAGTCATCACTGTATTTGACCCATACTTTTGAACTTGGCAGATTTGGGTCTTGCCATTTTGTAGTTACTTGTTTTAAATATGCATTTTGCGCATCATGCCAAGCACTTACAAACGCTTCAAATTCTTGCTTTTGTTGTTGCTCAAACTGGCTAAACTCACTCTGGCGCTTTTTTAGAAAAGCCTCAAATTCAGCCTCATTATTCGTTTGAGCTATGCTGGTAAAACCCATTGTTAAATTAGCGAATACGCCTATTTTTAGAAGAATTTTAGCTATTGGATGCATTTTTATATCCCAATAAAATTAAAAGTAGCTACTTAAATCATCAGCTGGTAGGTTATCAAAAGCAGTTTGAGCAGCTAAATTTAAACGCTTACAATCTAAACTTTTGCATTGCTGGGTTAGTGAAATAACTTGCTTGTAGCGCCTATTAACAAACCACGTTTGTGCAACTGACGCTTTAGCTTCATCGAGTATTAACTCACTCACTTTTAAATATTTATCGAGATAGCTTAAGCGTTGCTCTTCTGGTGATTGATCTGCAACTAATGCCACCGCATCAGACATTGTTGTAGGGTGGTTTAATGCTATTTGCAATAAAGAACGTAAGTTTGTTTTATCTTTTTGGCTACCAATCTGCCAAGCAGCTCTAACGGCAAGACCTGCTTCGTTAATATCATGCGCAGCAGGTATTACAACGCCAGTACAAGTTAACCATTCTTGCTGTTTTTCTTGCTTATAGCCCGCAATCTCAGCGTCAATAAAGCTTACCGATACTGGCAAAGTAATATTGAGCTTTTTAGCTAAAGTATTTTTAATAATACTGCGCTGGGGCAGGGTCAACGCATTTCGACATGCCTGCTCAAGCGCATTTTTTGCACTCGTTTTTAACGCCATTACTCGGGCGTATTGACCATTAGCCTGGCTTTTAAAATAAGCAGTTTGCTTTTCAATTGTTTGCTCTGAGTCAAAGGTGCCCGAAGCCACCAATGTAAGCGCTAAAATAGGTGCTAACATTAAAGCTCCTTTTCACTCGCTACTTTACCTGATGCCCCCTGAGGATTAGCCGCTTTATCATTTAACCCACCATGAGCTTTAATTTTATGACCATAACGACTGACGCCGTTTACTGTTTGTCCATTATTACCAGCCATTTCTTTTGCAGCTTGGCGCGCTGTTGCCTCTAAACTTGGCGCGTAAACAGCAACACTGTACTGCCAGAAACCATCATCACTTGCAAAACTTTTGACGCTCACTCCCGGTGGTAATTTACCCTTTGCAACAGTTGAGTATTCATCTGATGTTTTTAATTGATTTAAAAAAGTACTGCGGTCTTCTTCAAGAATTTTTACTTGCTGTGGATCATTTAAATATGGGTCTTCGTATTCAAACTGCTTAGTGCCTTCCATTTGCTTTTCATTAAAGCTACCTTGCCAATACACTTGTTCACCTTGAATGGTGGCAAGCAACGCTGAACGGGCACGCGTTTGTGATTGAGATTTAGCAACACCTTTAAGCTTACGTGCAACCGTTTTATTTCGGTTTTGACGGGCAATGGCTGAGCCGTAACCTAATACAATTACTTCTCCCGTTTCTGCATTAGTTAGTACTTTAGCGCCTACAGGAGGTAAAACACCGCTTTTAACATCACCAATTACTTGTTGAAAAATAGCATTTGGCTCAGTAGTCACCGCTACGGCACCGCGGTTTTCTTTAATTTGAGCACGTGTTTTTGGTGTTGAAATCAGGCTTACTCGTACACCTTTTTCATCAACGTTGTCGTATACATCATAGGTAACAAAACCCGCTAGCGAACCAGATACAGACTCTTTACACGCTTCCATCATATTAGTCTGTTCATTTACAGTACTTTCGACGCCTGTATCGATAGAATCCATAATTGCAGACACGACATTGCTGCACTGATGCTCCACTCCCTTCATATTTTCAATTAATTGTTTTTTAGCAATTAGATACGCTTGATTATAAGCCCCGCGTTTAGAAAGTAACGATGCATTCATATTGTCGTAAGTGTTATAGCTAGCACTACCGATTGATAAAATACCGGTACCACTGCCAACCTGAATCATTTTTATGCCATCTTCGTTATCATCAATTAGTGCCTGATGCGCAACAGCCACTGCCACATTTGTATCTTTTGCAACCACTACATCGCCAGAAACTTGTGCTTGTTCAGCTCCCGCTACTTGCGCTCCAGGGCGAGCAGGTATCATGTCTGTTAGGCTAAACTCTTCAGTTGCAATTGCAGGCATAGCTAAAACCATTGCTAATGTTAATATTTTAAATTTCATCATCCATCCTTATTTGTACCTGAGTGTAAAATCGTCTTCGACTGTAATTTTCGAAAGGTTTTTTGCTGTTATTGTCATTAATGCTTGATCGAGCGCATTAGCAAGCTCACCGGTATCACCTTTAAACCTAAGGCTTGCTACAGTATATTTTTGTTGTCTGTGTATAGATACGTCGCTTACGCCACCTAATGTACTTAATACATCATGCAGTTTTTCTGGTTGGGTTAACTTATTACTTGGCAACATGACTTCACGAACTAACCCCCCCCTTGCAACAACTTGAGTAAATGCATTATTAAGCGTGCTATGAAGTGCTTTTGATTGTGACTCACTTGCTAAATGTACAGCCATTAAATCTTTTTCAACGTATGGGCCTTTAGGCAATGACATAAATGAAGGGTCGTTTTTCCATTGACCATAAATATTTCCAGCTAAGTCTCTAACGTCAGCAGTTAAATAAAGCTGCCTGTTGTTCCCTCGGCTAATCACTGTAGACTTCGCATAAATAGCTAAACTCGCTACGTTACCAACCTCAATACCCTGCTCGTTTAGCCAAACTTTAAGCTCTGTTTTTAATGGCTCTGGCGCAACAACTTGGACTCTAGGCGAACCAATCATGCTCAGTAATTTAGATGCTTTTTGAATGAGAGGTGCTTTTTCTACCACAGCCAAAATAGTAACTTCTACCCCCCCATTTTTGAGCTCTTTGGTTTGCAGCGTTTGCCACTCTTTAACAAGCCCTTCACTGTGACTCGAAAGCTGTTGACCTATCAGCTCTTGCATACTTGTTGACTCATTACCCTCAGCAATACTCATACTCGTGCTTGAAGATTGGGTATGTTGCTGAGTAAGCCATACACCTACCACTTGCGATACAGCACGTTGTAAAGCATCTTGCTCTGCTATGGTTAGTGCTGTTTTACCTTCTTTTTTCCAGCCTTGGCCTATTACTGTCACACTAAAATTTTGCGTGGTTTGCTGCCAGTTTTGCTGTAGTGGCTCTCCTAATTCCTGTGGATTGAGGCTTACAGTCATGCACGTGTCGTTACCGCTAAGCGTAGGCGTTGAGTAGTTTAAAGGAACAGCACCGGCACTCAACCCTTCCATCATCGTAGTTCGTTGCTGCTCATATAAGCTGGCCGCATCATCATCTAATCTGGATGTTAAATGTTGCTGTGCACCTTGTGTTGTTAGGCTTTTGTTACCTTTAATAAAACTTATAAGCTCGGCACTTGCCTGAGCTTTTGCACCAGAAATAGCCGTGCTACCTCGACCATAAGCACACGCCTGTGTTTGCAGTGTGCCATCAGCCAAGACATCAACCTGGGCTTGTGCACTTAAAGAACACAAAGCTAATAGGCCAAGCTTTTTGATCATGTCCTATTCTCCAAAAAGTCTGCTGGCGTGCCAACCGATACAGCAAATATTTTGGCAACATTTGATGGACGGTAAATGCCATTTTCAGCTTTGTTTTTAACATCATCAGCTGCACGAGAGTCTTTCCAACGAATAATTTCACCATTAGCGCTACTTCGCGAAGGGTTTACATTTGCAACGCCAAGTGGCTCAACAAATCCAGCCTCATAGCTAAAAATGATCATCGTTTCGTTAGGCAGCACACCTGCATTTTGGCCTCTGTCTAAGCTAATCTTATTACCTTTAATACCTAACACTTGCGCTGTTGCTGGCATTTCACTCAACATACGAGTAAGTAAAATATCAATACCACGCGATCCCATGTCGCTAAGTACTGCATTTACATGAGCACTTTGATCAAAATGGAAACCCGCTGCATAGCGTCCGCTTACAGTTGTAAATTTCAACTCTGAGCGATCACGTACATCTTCCGATTTAACACGAATCTTTCCTAAATTTGGGTGCGATAGCTTTTCACGTGTTTGCGGGTTTATAACACCAGTTGTCAGCTCTAATGTGTAGTCGGCCCAATCCGTGATCGCCCCTTCAGTTTTTAGTGTCCTTAGTGAATCAATTTTCACGACAAAATCGGGAATTAATGCTTTAACTTCAGCGCGTTTAGCTGCTGTTGCTACACCTTGTTGTTGTAAAATTAACTGTTGTTCTTTTGAAATAGCATCATCATCACGCGTAACAATTCTAAATCGATTAATACCAGCAAATTGGTTTTCGAGCATAAGCAATAAATTTTGATTATCAAACTCACGCATTGCATCAACACCAATACCACTTCCGCTTACACCAGCTAAGTCAAAATACATACGTACAATAGGTTTTTTGAGTGGGCAACTATCGATTTCACTATTAATATCGAAGGTACAACGCTCTAAACCTTGAGTATCAAAATAGGCTGGCATTACAATATCAGCATCTTTAAATTCATAAGCACTTTTGGCGATTACTGTATTCGAAGCGTTGTTGCTCACTGTGCCAGATTGAGTCGTGCTTCCCTGTTTTGGGCTTGTGTTACAACCAGCCAATAAGGCAATAGTTAGTGCAGAAAGAGTTAAATTTTTGACTAATTTCATTGCTATTCCTAATTATCAAACAGCCACTGACTAGCAGGCGCTTTAATTTGTTTTACTAAATGATTAATCGCGTTTTGTTTTGCGATTTCTTGAGTGCTGGCACTTTCTTGGGCGGATATGTTGTGCTGTAACAGTACTTTAAATGGACTCACGCTTCGAGTAAGTACAATGGTTAGATTTGCTTTAGCGAGGTAGGCATTATCGCTTTGAGCATACTGCCATCGTAATTGTGGCCTTACCCATAAGCGAGTTGAACCACTATGCGGTAACGCATCATTTAGAGCGGACTTTATTTGGCTAATGTTATTAGCGCCTATCACATCGCAAGCGATAGCGCCTAACCCTATTGACTGTTCATTTAAAAGTTTATTTAAAATTTGTTTTATAAATGGCTTAGGGCCAGATAGGTGCTCTAACAAAGCGACTTTTTTTGAGGCAAGATTAAGCTCTTCACTTTTTTGAAGAGCCCATATAAATCGCTGTTCTACATTATTTTTGGGGATGGCTATACGCTCTAGTCCCTCTAAATCAGATTTAAGATTAGCGATTAAAGTCGCTTTTTTTATGCCCACTTTTAAAGCAAATAAATTATTTTGGTTAATCGAATTAAGCTCTTCAAGCCCCGTTAATGTAATAGGTAAACTAGTTAAGCTCGTTGTTTGTTCAAAATAGTTATTTACTCGATTATTTTGCTTTTTTAGCGTTTGTAATTGCTGTGTATTTACATTAACGCTTAACTGAGTCGTAATGTCGGCTAGAGCCGCTTGCTTTGCGGCTAAGCGACTTTCACCAATGCCGACTGCAGTAATGTATTTATCACTTTTATGGGATTTGGTTACCCAGTCAGGCCAACTTTGAGCTGAACAATTAAAAACACATCCTACTAAAAAAGCAAAAATGCTTGTTTTCATCTGCCTTTCTCTTCTTGCTCAAGCTGAAGCTCATTTATAGCTGTGATAGTTGCTTGCTCAAGTTCAATAATCTCGTTTGCTTCAAGTGCTAATGCAAGCTGATCTTTTGCTTTAACAAGTGCAGTGCCTATATCTTTTGGATCTTCTTCTTTTTCGGCGTTTTCTTCATCGCTTGATAACCAAGAGCTAACTACATCACCTCCCATTCGCAAAGCTGTAACTTTAGCTACTGCACTACTGTGCTGGCTCAAAATATAAGCAGACTTAGCTATTTCAATTGTTAAGTCTGTCGCAAGCTCTACATTTTGTTGGTAAATACCTTCATTAGCTAAATTATAAGCCGCAATTTTATGACCAATTTCTTCGTCTTTATTTTTAGCTCCTGCGTCAAATTCAATAATGGCAGCTTGTAATCGTTCAGGTGTAGAATTCTTATGAGCATATAAAAATGCTTGCACATCTCTATAGTTATCAGTTTGAGTGCGATACTCAGCCATAACCTTGCGTTGACGTTCTAAAATAATAGCGGACATATTTAAAAACTCATCTATCCCTGGTTGTACTTCAACTGGGTGAAAATAGCCGAGAGTGTCCATGCGAGTTGTTAACTCTGCAACGGCTGCACTTCTGTCTAGATTAGCAGATGTACTTGTGTCGGTTGTAGATACACAACCGGCGAAAAGGGGGGCGAAGATAATGGCAGATAAGCTAGCTTTTTTCATTAGGTTATTTCCCTATACTTATAAAAACACAAGAAAGCACAAAGCTAAGCTGTTGACTTGGTTCATTCTTCCTTGGATATTTTATTAAAATTACCGAAATTATGAAAAAATGCAACCCTACAAATTAAGAACTTTTTATTTACTTACCTTTCATTTTATTACAAATGTAACGCTGACAAGGCATTCAGCCAGCATTCATACTTTTATCTCATTTTATAAAAAATTTAATTTTTTTACTTAAATAGCATATACAGGCTTAGAATTAGGGGCTGTTGAACTTTCGTGATTAGTTTTTGAGCGGCATGGTAAAGCGTTATAATTTGCTTCGCCAAAAGTAAAATAACAACCCAATACCATGCCTAGACTAATGCTAACTGATACGCGGTGGCTAAAGCTACTTCAAGTAATGAAAAATACAGGCCGCATATACAACAAACCAGAACACAGAATGACGTTTGAAGGGATACTCTACCGGCTGAGAACGGGTATCCCATGGCGAGATTTACCCACAGAGTTTGGTGGTTGGAGCACCATTTATAGACGCTTCAATTTGTGGTCAAAGAAAGGGTTATTAAACCGGTTATTCAATGAGTTAGCAAAACTTTCTGATTACGATTGGGTCTTTGCTGACGGGTCGATTGTTAAAGCTCATCAACATAGCACTGGCGAAGCGACCTCAGACAATGAGTGCATAGGAAAGAGTCGAGGTGGTAACTCTACAAAAATCCATTTAGCCGTGGATAGCGGAGGGCTTCCCATTTATTTTGAACTATCGGAAGGCCAGAGAAATGACATAACTCGCGCTCAAAGCTTAGTTGACCATTTTGCGGGAAGTGAACATTTTCGTCGGCGACAAAGGGTATGATAGTGATATGTTGAGGGAATATATTGAAGCCAAAGGAGGCGCTTCAGTCATCCCCAAGCGGAATCATGGTCAAGATATAGACAAAAACAGTATCGATTGGTGTCTCTATAAATATCGCCACTTAGTTGAAAATGCCTTTGCGAGAATTAAACATTATCTTGCAATATCAACTAGATATGAAAAATTAGCACGGAACTATGTCAGCATGGTCTCACTGGCATTTTCAATGATGTGGTTGCCTATGTATTGCTGATTGAAATATGTACAGTAAAGTTCAACAGGCCCTAGCTTTCTTCAACAATTTCCAGCCAGTAAAGATGGATTTAACCCCAAGTTTGAAATTAAAAAACTCGCTTATGGCCGCTTTGCAGTAAATGATGAATGTTTTTCTGACGGATCAATTTAAAGTGCGTTCTGGGCTGGCTTTATTGCTGCAGATGGATGGGTTGATGGTGATAAACGTATTGGCCTTTCTCAACACATTAACAATGAGCTCATTTTGATCGATTTTGCTAAGTATTTAGATTTTGGGAACACCTTAAGTTACCGGTTTTCTGCAAGTAACGCGGTTATGGTTGAAGTTAGATTTACCTCTAAGGTAATTGCTAAACCACTAAAACAGTTTGGCATTGTACGTAAGAAAAGTTTAACTATAAGCCCACCTAAATTATCTCAATCAACTAATGTACTGGCATTTATTGCAGGCTATATTGAAGGTGATGAATGGGTTAGGAAATATTACCAAAGAAATAATAAATGCTTTTGTATTGGCTTGTGTAGTGGCTCACAAAAGTTCATTGAATGGGCTCATAATGAAATAAAGAGCTTGCTTGGAATTACTGGATCATTTAGCACCAAACAAAATACAGTATCATTAAAATATTCAAACTCGGCTAGCATTATCTTGTTAGATCGTTTATAACCTGTCTCTAACCAGAGTAGCAAGATTACAAAGCTTATTCAGAATTGGCACCTATAACTGGCCATGACAAACTTGAAATTTCATCGCGATTAAAATAAAGCTTTGTTCCATCACTTTTCAAAATGTAGCTTTCCAAAGATATTGGATCTGTTCTTAATGTACCTTTGATATGACATTCAACTGATGTACAACCTCGTAAAATTAATGTCGTATTTGGGGTACCATCACTGAGAAGAGCAACAACCCTATTTGTGACGTAGATATGCAAAAGATAAATTATATATAAAACAGCTATCACCATTTTCCAAAAGCTTCTAAGTTCTCTAGATTCCGCCATATTTTGCCTTCAGTTATTGATTTAACTCACCTATTATTCTAAGCGTACTTTTAATGAGTACCCTCTTTGCAATCTTCAATAAAAAGCGTCTTAACAAACAAATTTTCCGTATATTTGTTAAGGCGCTTTGACACAACAACTTAATCATACATGAGCATTAAACCCACCAGCTAATTTTAAATTACTTCATTGCCTGGGTAACCGCATATGGCGTAGCAACCAACTTCAAATCTTCACCTATTTTGTATCGCATTTTATCAAGATCATCATTGAGCTTATCCAGTGATTCGATATATGGTTTAGCAACAGCCCCTTTTAGTGATACACCTACAGATGAATTTGACTTGATGTTATGAAGCACTTCCTGAAGTACCGTTATTATTTGCTGAGCTACAGCTTCCTGCGCTGTCAATGATAATGTCTTTGCGGCCAACCGAGGGCTTTTTAAAGCGCTAACTAACTCTGTAGCATTTAAATCTGCAATAGCTTGTAGTGCTATTTCATCTGCCGTCTGAGCTACATTCAGTCTTTTATCAATTTTGGCAACGAGCTTTTCTGCTATATCATCAAAAATGTACTTTAAGCCTCTGCTTGAGATAGTTTGTTCAATAGGGTTTAAGCAATTTGGATCTGTGCTTTTACACTTCATTACTCTAATTGAGCCTGTATCAGACTCTTCGAAAATATCTCTTAATGAGACAGTTGCAGGTTTAGTTATTACATCAATCCCAGTATCGGTCGAGCTTGTGCTTCCAGACTTTCTAGAAATTGTTGTACCGGTTAACGACATGATCAGGTCTTTTAAGTTTGCACCACCCAAACCTGAGATTGAGGAATGGGTATAAGCACTGACATTTGCATTCACTAGAATATGATGAGCTGTATTAACTTCTACTTCGACACCATTTTTTTCTGCTTTAACAGCTGTATTATCTGTATCGCCTTTTGTAGCGTTTGCCTCACCTCTATCTGTTAACCAACCTGAAGCATCATTTGCGAGTCCTTCTAAAGCACCAAACTGCACTGAGCTCTTGAAAGTATCGACTGCATTTGTGCCGTCATCTAATTTCAGATCTCCCAAATATCCAACAGCCTTTTCGCAACCATTAGCTGTCATTTGATTAAATTCATCAAGTTTTGTTTGAAGGTCTGACATTAACTTACTACATGAGGGACAAACTGAAGTTAAAGCCAAGTTAAAGGCGTATGATGGTACACCTTGTGCAATCGCCCTTCCCATTTGCACTAATTGGTCGGAGTTTATTAAGCTAAAGCTTCCAGCAAAAAAATCGATGCCACCACAGCCTCCAGATATTTTCGGAGGTTGGAAATTAACGACATTCGCTCTTACCCCTTTTACTCTGTAAGAAGCCCCACCAAAACTAATACCGTTTCTTGTTGGTGTACTGAATGAAGTAGCAGTTGTCGTTTGAAATGTTACAGCTTCAGTAAAGACATCTTCCATCACAGTTGAAGCATGAATTGATGGAGACAAAGCGCTAAGTGCAATTAGCACTGTTAATTTATTAATTTTAAACATTACTGAGCCTTTGATGTCGTTGAAAGGTTAATCTCATTAAGCCGCTTTCTGAGTAGATCAGATAGAATTGAAGGGTTGTCTTCTAACTTTTGCTTTTCAACTACTAAAGGCTCCTTTGACACAAGAATGTCTTTCACTTCTTGTGTTTTAACGAATTGCTCCTCACTAATGAGGTTCATCCGTTTTGCTGCATAGAATGCTCTTTGAACAAGTTCACTACCTGATGCCATGCCATATTTAATTGTTTGAAAGTGCTGACCATCATTTGAGACAAGCATTGTTGTAGGGGTAATGCTCACTTGAAACTTTCGAGACAAAGTCATGTTAGGGTCGATGACATGCTTAACTCCCGGGAACTCTTTATCTAAAAGAATGCCATCCATTGAGATTGCTAACACATCAACCCCCATTATCTTAGCTAAGGACTCCATCGCAGGAAGTTGTTGGTGACAATACGGGCAGTCAGAACGATAGAACATCCACAGCCCAACTTTATCGAATAAAGAATTGAACACTTTGGCTTTATCTTTATTTGTTTTTACTTTATGAGCAAATAACGCATTACTTGAATTTGGTCGGCGGTTACTTTCAGAAAGTTGCTCTTCAAACATAAAAAATTCTTTTGTTTGATCGCTAAATGCATTCGCTTTGTCGATAGCTAAACGTTGTGCGTAATAATAGTTAGAAATGTTCTCTGTACTAGGATCATCAATAGCTATATTGAGTAATTTAGGAAGGTTTTCTTTTAACCATGCTGAATTAATTTCAACCATTTCTGGTTGTTTCTTGTCATTTGGCTGTGCAGAAGGAGGTTGCGCCTTTGGAACTTCTTGCTTTTCCTCATCTACAAGCTCAGGATCTTCGTAAAAGTGCCATCCTCTACTAGGCTTTTCTGTTCCAGAAACCGGTGAGCTTTTAGCAGACACAAAGCCAGCATTCATTACTCCCAATGCTACAATGGTTAAACTTAAATAGAATCTCATTCCTTTCAACCTACGAAATTTTAGCTACTTGCGTGTGTTGTACTCGAACTGATTGCTCTTGAACGAAATGATGGATATTTACTTTTTTAAGTTTTATTGTTTTCACTGATTTAGGATTAACACCACAACGGCACCAAGGACAAGAAGAAGTGAAGCTTTGGGTTGTTCTTAAATAAAAGCGGCCACATGAGCATCTATTTGGGTATAAGTCCTGCTTAGAAATTCCACAAAACAATGAATTAACTTGATTAATGTCAATTGGGTCGACCAAATCTTGGAATCGCTTATTAAAGCTTATACAAACATTAACAAGCATATCGGCAAAAACATTCTGATTATCAAAATCAAAATTAGGGTAAAGAGCTTTAGCTTCATTAAATAGTAGATTCGCTATCAAAAATCCTTCGCGGTTTGAATCAACCCATCCATACCCAACCGAATTTGCAATTTTCTTGAACTCAAATGGCTTAGAAGAAATAGTGTCTACTTCCCTTTTTATTTCTTTATAGCGTCCAATTTTGATATAAGGAAAGAGCTCAGCAACAAGAGCAGGTCTTGCATTAAGAGACATCAGCGAAACAATCAGTGAAATGTCCCTTGTTATATTATATGAAACACTTCTTCCATCCACTAAACCTATGAGTTCTGAACTAACTGCATTCATAATTAATTCCCTACCACAGCGATTGAGGTACTTGCAGCTAAGTTTTTAAGCTTGCCAAGTTTTGAATCATTATTCTCAGCACTTTTAATAGCATCTAGCATTTGTTTAATTCCATTCAGACCAAGCGATGCCGCGTTAATAACTGTTTTTTCTCTAGCAAGTCGTTGCAATGCCATTGTACTTGCATCACGTATAGCAACTACATCAGCTTCAGATTGAATACAGAAAAGGTGCGCAGCCAATTGAATATCTACAACTGCAGCATGTTTCACTAGAAGCAACGCACTAACTTGAATAGATATTGCTTCATCCAAAAATTGACTTCGATTTTCCATAACACAACCAATAAAAAATTATTAACAATGAAGCTACATTTTAAACAGAAGCTCACTAAATTGGCAACTATACAAAGTGTATAATTCACAATTAAAATTTATAGAAATTTTAAACGGTTGATTTTGTAAATTTTAATTTATTTATAAATCGCCACATTATGATTTAAAAAATAAACACAACCACAATCACTAATACTTTATAACCAGACATTTAAGTCGAGTACTGTTATCAAAAATCAAAGTTGGCCATTCACAATCCAAATGTAATACTCAACTCAGGAATAACTTTTAGGTTTTTAAATGACATCTCTGTTTCACATTGCAAATAAAATTAATGAAATGCTCACCGAATATGAGCTGGGTAACCTTCAAGAATTGAGGAAAAATATTCATTCTTTATCACGAGTTCCCTCAAAGTACGTATTTGACCAAAGGGGGGTAAAAAAAGATTGGGGAGCTCACTTCGGAGGTCGAGCCGAGCTTCAATTTAACATCGGCTTTGAAAATAATTCGTTTCGATACGGAGTAGCATTCTCCCTTCGCCCTAGTAGAGATCATCCAAACCTTAATGCTCTAATAGAGAAAATTAATTTATTCAATGAATACATCGATGAATTCGGAACTGAGTTTTACGATTTAAGCATGTGGCACTATGATGTTGAGCATGACGGCTCTAGAAGTGAAGACTTTCAGCCAACCATAATCAAGTCAGAATGGTGCAAAACTAATGCTTTTATTTTCCTAGGTGAAAAACAAAATCGTGAAAAAATTGATTATCAGCGAGTTTGTGATGTGTTAGATCGCTTACTACCTTTGTATCTTCACATAGAGATAGCATCAAATAATGACAGCCCTTCTACTCCCTCTTTTGTTTTCAAACCAGGTTGCAGAGCAAAACTGTCATTTACCAAAGCCTCCTATAAGAAAGATCAGCAAATAGATGTACGACTATTACACAATGATCTTCAACAGGCTTTGTATGATGAATTAGTGCAAGTCTATGGCAGGGATAACGTAGGCACTGAAAACATTATAGGATGCGGAAGAGTTGATCTGACTCTCCAATTGGGTGATAAGTACAGGTTGTATGAAATCAAAACAGCATTTAGTGCTAAATCATGCATACGGCAAGCAATTGGGCAACTTCTAGAGTATGCGTACTTTTATAAAGCAGGTTTCGTTGAAAAGTTAATTGTTGCTGGTCCTGTAAAATGCACAAGCGTTGAACATTCCTATCTGAATGAACTGCAAAACAAGTTTAATTTGCCGATCGAGTATTATCAAATCAAAGGCCCATGCTTTGACTTTGATTAGGTTATAATTTCATTTTACTTTCTTAAATTGTATTTATGTTGAAAAACCCCAAGGTAAGGGCGGAAATATCCGAAGACAGCGAACTAATAATGAAGGAGTAGTTATGGAAGTTTGGGTTACATTTGATTCAAATGTATGGGAATCAATAGTTGATGAAAATAAAAGGGCCAACTCTGCCGAGGTATATTCTCAGTTGTTCCATTTGATACAGTCGAAAATTATTACTCCATTTTTCTTTGAGGGCATAGCAACGATCGAGACAATGAAAAAGTCAGAAAGAAAACCTTATATAGCAAATTTTAAAGGTGCATATTCCATAACATTAGACGGGGAGGAAATTTCATCTTCTAAAGGCTCAAAAGCTCCAGAGTTAACTGAGTATTTAGCAAGTATGATACCTAAAGCATTAGAACTTGGATTTAGATTTACTAAGCTACCAAGAGTTGGCGCACCTGCGCTTGAGTTTGACAAAAAGTATCTTGCACCAGATGTAAGACATGATTTAGGCGATAGATTAGAACGATCATTCGAGTGCCTTAGGTTTATTGAAAGCCTGGGAGCTGGAAGAAGCCATCTAATGAATCAATTACCGAAGGTTGAAGGTGGCCTCATACAGAGAACTAAGGCCGATAACAATTTATCTGATAAGAAATATGCAAAAAGTGTTGGTGAGTGGGTTGATGGTGATGCTCTGGCAGCAAGTTATGGTTATGGTATTGATTACTTCTGTACTAATGACAGAGCCAGTAGTGCTGGTCAAACATCTATCTTTTATCATGAAAACCTTAAGAAGTTAGAAAGCAATTACCCAGTAAATGTAATCACTCCAGAGGACTTAATATGTAATTTAAAAACAAATGCCTCACAATTCAAGTAAGCCGCCCCCACCTAGAATGGTTCGGGTTGCGGATAGGTGCCTAAATAGGTCAAGTTCACAAAACGGAGCTGGCTAGGAGGGAGCAGATACCATATTACGGATACCAAGTAACTTATGATAATTCAGATATTCTGTTTCAAATTTTCAAAAACACCTAAAAACCACCAACTAAGACGTTTAAATTAGATGCCCCATTTCATTTTACATATTCAATCACTCATTCCGGTATTTGGCCTGTAACCAAATCAATTGAATCCTAATACCGGAATGCTTTAACAAGTCATCTAATCCACCTGCTGGTAAATACATTTGAACTTTTAGCTATAAGCTTAATTCAGAAGTCGGGCAAAGAAACTTCACCGAAAAGCAAACAAGACATTCACTTCAAAGCTAAGAAGCTCCTTTATACGGACTATATGTTGTTCATTCTTCGGACGCATACGGTTGCATCGTGTGTCCGTTATACGAAGTGTAAATTCGTGTGACGAAATCCATTTAATGGACTTCATTAAGCTGGTGGTTAAAGATGATATATTTCCAAATTCATTGTTGTCGATGGAATATCATAATTTGTAATCAGTTGAATCCTTCCAAAATACGGAAGCTGAATACATCAAATTTAATCCGCCAAACGGAATGCTAATGCTAATCAACTGTCCGTAGTGTGGAGTGCAATCACATTTGTTTTATTCTTTAGACTTGTTAGATGTGTTGCCTTAATTTCATTTTGAGCTTGAAAGCAAAAGCAGTATTCTGGTTAGAATGCACGTCCGCTTTGCGGAGTAAGCTCCGTTCAATTCATAGACCACTTGCTCACCTCCCCTTCTAAATTACTAATCCAAGTGAATGGAAATGTATCAACATTGTTTTCCGAATTATGGAAGACGCCCATACCTTACAGACTCCATGATGCGGATTTGTCATCGAGTGATATATTTTGGTCAAAACTAACAATATTACTTATTGCGCTATTGTTCTGAAAATACCGCCAGACAAAGCCTCGGTTCATTATACGGAAGAATACTGGAAACTGTTTTTCCATAATGCGGAATTACCAAACAACAACGACATCCTTTAAGAGGAATAAGCTTAAGTTTACTATGGTTCATATGGCGGACTTTAAATGAGCTTATCTGAAGCTTCAGAGAACTTACAACTCATAAAATGCATATGAAGGATGAGTTAAACATATAGCGAACAATTTAACCGCTTTGCGGAAAGTGATTGTTATCTTTTAATGGCTAACACTATCCACTATACGGATTGTGAGCACTTAACTTTAAAAGAGGGTTATTCAAGTTCTAGTTTTTAGGTATGACCCTTCACATTCTATAAAATCTAAAATTGCTCATCATGACACCAAAGCTGCCTATAGCCACATGCTCATAAAATTTTGAGTAACCCCTCAGTTAGCTAAGGCTGGGTTTTTCTAAGTAAATAAATCAACACACAAAAGAGACGTAGAGTAGATTGATGATGTAAGCATCAAAGCTCTCAACTTTTAGATTTCAAGTAATATAAGTTAGTTTGCTACATATATGATGCAAAATTTCAATTTATTGCAGTAACCGTAAATGATATTTCTTTCCTGAACTATCTTCTTTAGAACCGTTTAAAACAAGGTGACTTAACGTTCACAGTTATTCTGTTGCATAAATTATGATGCAACCATTCAACATTTACAGTCGGTTTGACTACATGTTAAACCTGCCACAATAGCTCTCCAATTCATAAAAACGGGTTTTCTGCGTAGTTATGATGCAGAAAATAGTTTATTTAACCAATGTCATTCAATGACAAGTTTTTGCGTATCTATGATGCAAAAAACAATCTCCCTTCACAGTGTTCCTTGGCAGTTTCGCAACGCAGAAAACTTTTATTTGCGTCTAAATAGAGCAAGCCTTTTTATTGCTCTAGATTTATTTCCCAGTTACACCCTTGAGGTTTAATTCACTTCAACTTTCTGTTCGCCACACTTAAAAACGTGCTTTGGCTAATTTTTTTGAATATACGTTTGAAAATTCGGCTTTAGCTATCTTTTTGCAAAGCATAATTAAGTCTCAATTAAAGTTCGGGGTTAAAGATGCTGTCTACAGAAATAGAAGTGCTGAAATTAGTTTTAGAGGCTATCGAGGATGCTGAAAAACCAATTGTAGAAAGTGCGCAAGATATTTGTGATCAACACAAAAAAAGGAGAGTTCTTTTAGATCAAATTCATGGTGAGTCGGGCGATTTTAAAAAATCGACATTACAAGTAAAAGTTAGGCAGCGAAAAAACTCTGAAAAATTTTACATCACTTGGGTTTCTCATGAGTACTCACCTATCAAGAAAATTAATAGGCATTGGGGGAAAGAAATTCCACCAACAAAAAAAGGATATACCGAAAAACAACTGAGTAAAAATTGCGAGGATGGCCACGCAAAAATTAATTGGGAAACTGAAATGCAACTTGCTCCATTAAGGGAGTCACTTGAAGTGTTGCATTCATCCAGAGTTAGTTTGAAAAAGCAGATCTGCAAACTTTCTAAAACACTATTTACCGCTCCAGCTGAGGAAGAAAATCATGATCAATAATGACCAACTAATCCATAAAACATTTGTTACTAATATCCAGTTCAAATCACACACCATCCATAACTTTTGGAAAAACGAAGGTGACCGGACATTAAATATTTATGAACGCATTGGTTCATTATTAATGTTAACCACAACAGAAAATGAACTCTATTCGAAAGTAAGCGCTTGGGAGTCAGAGCTTGCTGATTGGTTTAACCAAGAAATCGAAAGTATACAAAAACAAAAAGAAGCATTTATGGAAAATGCCGGTTTAGAAGAATCACCAGAAGTTATGACACCAAGCTCTTATGAATCAAGCGTACCAGTTTGCTATCCAGTCACTTGGAAGTTACTAAATTTAATTCAAACTTTAGATAATGAAATCGCAGAATTAGAAAATCTTTGGTTAACCGGTTTTGTTACAGATTTAGGTCGTCATGAAAACAGCAATAGAGCGATTGGTCTATTACGAAAATTAGTAGCAAAAATTAGCAATGCTACATCACCTGGTAAAGACAGAAGTGGGGGTCGATTTAAATCCACCCAACTAATTTCGTTAATTCGAGGTGGCCTAGAGTTATATGTAGATGACAGCCTTATTTTAAAACAAAATGAAGAAATTAAAGCCAAAGCTTCAATTAAAAACACAGAAAAAAAGACTGACTCAAAATCCACTTCATTGGATAGCACTTCTGCAGACTCTAAGAACGAAACCGAACAGCCAAGCAACTCAAAAGTTAACGCAGCTTAAAATGACTAGGCGGGAAACCGCCTAATTTTTCCAGAGAGAAATATGAAGCTTTTACTTATTCCTTTTACTATTTTAATTAAGCTTTTTTTTAAAGTTCAGAAAAAGTATCTAATCGTTCAAAGTGAAAATGCCGCTCGCTTGATGAGAGATGACGCAAAGAAGTGCAATGTAGATCTTGATAGTTCGAATAGCCCAGAGTTAGTTAATCAGATCATTGATGATAATAAATATTTAATTGCTCAAACTCGCTACTGTTTTGGAAATTGCCATGATTGGGAAAAAGAGAACCTAACCTTTCAGGGTCTATTTATAGATACGATTAAAAACTACGCTAGATATTGTGGCAACCTTCCTGCTTCTGAGGGTTATCACCATGCTAAAGAGTTCGGCTTAATTGAACATAGTTTACAAGTAGCTGATTTGGCATTAAGGCAAGCAAAGTCTCAATTCCTCCCTCAAGAATTCCCTCTAGACATCGAGAGACAAAGAACAAAAAGATATCAGTACGCCGCATGGCTTTGCGGCTTAGTGCACGACGCAGGGAAGATGCAAACTGATATGGATATTTACGATAAAAGCAATCCAAATAATATCTGGATTCCAATTATAGAGGACCTTGTTAGTTGGAAAGAAAAAAACAAAATAACAAAAGTTGGCATTAGATGGAGAAAAGACAGAATTCATAAGGGGCATGAAGTTTCTCCGCAACCCATATTTCAACAAATCCTCACACCTGATGCAAAGAGGTACATAGGCACATGCCCTGGCAATTTGCTTGAAGATATAAGCACCACGCTTGCAAACTATCAAGGTATAGATGGCTATTTACAGAGAGCTGTTCGCTCAGCTGACTATGTTTCAACTGCGAAAGACATTCAAACAACTTGGGACAATGACCTTGGCGCAAGGAAGTCAGCATTACACGAGAAAATCCTCAAGCTAATGCAAGATAAAGCTAAAGTATGGCTAAAAGAAGGTAAAGCTATTGCTATTGATAACGAGATATACCTTCGGTGGCCTGAATGCTTCAATGAGTTAGCAAAGGAAATGCATCAATCAGATCCAACTGTTCCTAACAACCCAAGTCTTTTGCGTGAAAAAATGATGGATAGGGGCATTCTTCGTAAGCAAGAAAAAACTGATTACGCGCTCTTTTTTGAAACTGTTACTAACCTGTCTGAGGGTATTGATTTACTCATCAGTAAAAATCTTAAGGGCGGTATTGGCGTTATTCGTCTGGAGTGGCCTTTATTTTTGCTTAAAGGTGAAGTTATTCCACCAAACCGTTACGGGCTATTAAAACTCGACATGGGGCTAAACGCAGTCATCTACTCAAGTGAGGGTTACCGATACATAAGCGAAGAAAATGTTATTGCTCATGAGGCTGCGGCTCACTTAAAAGCTAATAGTGATTCTCTAGAAATGAAAGTTGAGCATTCGACAACAAAAAGTCCGCAAAAAAACGGCAAGCCTAATACCAGTAAAGCCAAAGGAGAAGCTACTGCAGAAGAGCCCATTAAGCCTAACAACCCATTTGAAAAAGCAAAAGCAGCTCAAAAGGATAGCCCAAACAAAGATAAACCTAAAAAGGAAAAACCAAAGAACACTAATGGTGAGCTGTTTGCTCCAACCAACCAACAAAGCGCAAAGGTACCGGAAAAGCAAATTAACGAAACAACACTTAAAAAAGCAGCCCCAAAACCTAAGAGTGGTATTAAGGTGACTTCAACGACCAAAGCCATTGAGTTCATAAAGACCTTAGAGCCGATTTTAATCGATGGTCAAAACTACTACCTTGTTGATGATAAATGGAAAGACAACCTTGACGACAATCTAGAAAACGAACTTGAAAAAGCGGGGCTTATCGAAAGAAAGCCACCAGCATTAATTCGTTACTTCATCATCAATAAGCGTAAATACGTTAAAGCGAAGTCGCTTGAATCAAGTCAAAACCAAAAAGCTGAAAAAAAGCCGAAATCAAATGAAAATCAGGATAGTTCAGATGTAACCGCGGCTGATAATACATCTCAGAAAGCAAAGTTAGATATTGAATCTCTGCTTGCTATTGGCTTAACCCCTAAGACTGCTGAATTATTATTTGGAAACATTATTCACGAAAAAGTTGAGTTAAGAGACGGCTTTTTAATTGCCCCTATAAGAGATAAGAAAACTCTTGTTAATGCCGTCACAAACAGCAAAGCCAGCGAAACAAATATCTTGTCGAGTTCAATCGTACAAGATAAGAATGACATACATATTAAGGTGAAACATGACGCAGGAACGTAGTAACCCATTATTCCACGAAAATTTATACCGCCCTGTATATGAACTAAATAAGGCTTACGCCTCTTTAGCCGCTGGTGTTGTAACCTTTACTTCAAGCGTTATTGAGAGTGAAGGCCATATCGGTATGGTGGGTTTTGGAATCACTACAATACTCACCGCTCAATGTGGACACTATACTTTAAAGGCAATTCCACTAGTCAAACGCCAGTGCAAAATCTTCTTCAACAAGATTGAATTCGAGGATATAAAAGCAATACGTCAAGAGCACATGGCTAAAGAGAATATCCTAAATCCAAACAACAAAAAGAAGGGAAATAACAAGATATTCATTGGAAATGGATTTGAATGGGGCGTGGAGCATGCAAATCGTTCATATCAAATACAAGGATTATACTCTGACAAACAAGAAGTGAAGCTTCCACTATTTCTTAAACCATTCGTTAAAAAATGGCGTAAAGAAACGTTAAAGCTTGGCGGTAAGCCATGGATTGATGGTGTCGGGGATGCCGAAAGGCAATACGTAGATGCTGAAACGTTCTTTGGCCACTCTATGATTATGGGCAATGTTGGTACCGGTAAAACAACAATGTTCATTTTGCTTAGCCTCGCGATGATCCACAAAGGCTATACCGTCATTGTATTAGACCCAAAAAACGACTCATCGTGGCGCAAAGCCCTACAAGCGGAAATGGAACATTTTGGTAAGGGCGAGCACTTCCACTACTTTCACCCTTCTAAACCATCTACATCTTGCACAATAGATCCGATTAAAAACTGGAATAGACCGACTGAGATAGCTGAACGTATCGCATCCATTATGGTTGAGTCGGGTAAAGAAGATAGCTTCATTCGATTCAACTGGAACGTCATAAACTCAACAGTTAACGCGATGCTTTATGCGGGCATACAACCACAAATCAAATCGATTGCTCGTTATGTGACAACAGGCAAAACCGCCTTAACTCAAAAGTGCCTTGAAAGACACTACGCTAAATGCTTAGGGGAAGATTGGGAGACTCAACTTAGCACCAAAATAAGCTCTTTCGGGAAAACTCGTTTAGAGCAAATGCTAAATTACTATCAACAAGTTATATCTCAACAACATCAATCACCAGAAGTGGATGGCATAATTCAGTTGCTTACGCACAACGCCGAGCATATGCAAAAGATGACAGCTAATTTACTTCCTATTTTTAGCGTCCTTACATCTACACCTATGGATGAGCTTATATCACCAGAAGAGGCGATAGCAGAAAGCTTAGATGCGCGTGATGAGGATACTAGATACGATACAGCTGAAAGTGAAAATATATATTACACATCAAATCACATTGAAGGTGTATCAAAGAAATCAGGGAAAATAAGAGAGAAAGACAGTCGTTATGTAGACACTTCAGACATCGTTGAAAATGGAGGACTACTTTACATGGCGCTTGATTCTCTCAGCGACACAAAGACAGCTGGTTATTTAAGTAAACTTGTTTTAGCTGACATTGCTGCTGTAGCAGGTTCACGATACAACTTCTCAGAAGGGAGAGGCCGTCGAGTAGCGGTGTTTGTGGATGAAGTACATGCAGCGATTGCTGGGAATGATGCTCTTTTGAACTTATTAGCTCAAGGTCGTGCAGCATTTATGCAAATGTTTATTGCAACCCAAACTAAAGCTGATATTGAAGCTAAAACAGACCCAGCTACTGCAAACCGTGTATTAGGTCTGTGCAACAACTTCTTCTCTATGAGAGCAAACGACACATCAACTCAAGAATATGCTTCCAGCCAATTTGGTGAAGTGCCAATAACCAGCCAACAAATCACTTTAGGTCAAAGTTCAGGGAACACAAACGACATGACTGACTTTGGTTCTTCATACGCTGAGAGGCTTACACAACAAAACGACAAAGCATTTAACGAAAGCCTACTTGGTTCGCTGCCTATTTTACAATATGTAGCACGACTTGCTGACGGCAGAACAATCAAAGCTAAAGTACCGGTAATACAACGATGAGCAGAGAAAAAGTATATAAAATTCAAAGTAGATGCTACAAAAAAAGCAATGTGAATAATTCACTTTCAGAAGATAACAAGCACATATACTCGGTCATCTACAAGAAAGCACCTGCTGTGGAAGAAACACTTCGATATTTGTTAGATTTTATTGGGGATGAATTGAAGCATCCACAACAAGATGTAGATCTATTTAATCACATCATTAACAAAGCTGGTCAGCACTCTCTTGTACATAGTTCACATCTGAGCCGAGCAGAGTTTTTTAAAGCCTTTCTCTTCACGGTTACAAGTGAACTTACAGCCGTACTCGATGTTATGGTCTACACAGGGGGGTCAGGCTCGTGTATTGCAGTATGGGACCCACTCTTAGAGACAATCAGCCAGTTTCTAATCACGCACAAGAACTCAGCAATACGCGCTAAACCAAACTTAATTGAAAAAGAGTTAAATCAAGATTCATTACTGATGATACAACACTTTCTACTGAGCAAGATTGTGAAGCGTTCACACCTGTTCTATTTCGGCATTCCTAATTTCGATGAAAGTAAAACCCTTACATTTAAGGAGGCGTTTTCGTCATGATTTATGAGAATGACAGCGAAGACCTATATAAGGATAAGTCTGGAGAGCAAAATAGAAAAAAAGAATACTCAAAGTTATTCATCTTTATTCTATTTGCGTTGGCAGCACAGGTTCTTGCTTTAAACCCCACCAGCTTTAACAGAATGCTAGAAAATGAAGTTAAAGCGAGCTACAAGGCCATCGGTGAAAAAAATTGGCTTAACCTTACAGATGCATCGTATAGGCACTACAACACAATCATTGTGAGGTCAGGATTTAAGCAGTATTTCTTAGACAAAGTAAATCGAGATACAGACGATAAAAACCCTTTAGCCAGGCTAACAGCAAAACTTTTGCCTTTAGTGAAAAGAGTAACAAACAACATACAAACGCTTACATACCAAATCTTACACAGAGCAAACCTTTTAATGATTTGGCTTTATATTTTAGTGCCTTTCGCACTTGCTCAACTAGTTATTGGTCTTTATAGCTGGAGAATTAGGGCTTATACATTCGGTAACAAAACTAAGACTCGTATGTTAGTTATTAAGAAACTAATCAAAGGTATTTTAGTAGGTATTATTGTCTATTTCGCCCTACCCAACTTTTACCCCACAGCTGGGGCATACATACCTTTTATTGCTTTATTATTTGCATCATTCCTAACATCTAGATACATAGCAACACTGCAAAAGCATATTTAGAACTAAGGGTGGGACTCTAAAGGAGCCTGTATATAACGGAGCATGTAACAGCTTAGTTAGTGTTACTGGTGTATTCTAAGCAGCGAAGTTTTTCATCGCCCTCGCTGATTAAAGCGAAACTTCAACAGCTGTTTAACAGATACCAAAGCAACACAACTATAACGCAGAAGTTTCTTGTTGGAGCTATAACCCCTCATATATACGATTTTGCCTAAGAAACTGTTGCCTGTTAAAAAAAGTCTGATAATTTGGGCAAGTGAACACTAAAAAGTACAATCAATGACTCATTTTTCTATAAAAAATTTCATGATGAACATGCCTTCTCAGCGAATGCTGGGAGGGATGGGTTGCGTATTCTAAATTATTCATTCACTGCATCACCATTCCAGAACATATTGTTGGAAAGGTGATGTTACTAAGCAGATATTAAGATCTCCTTTCGACCACTGTGATGGTATCTAAAGAGATTATATTATGAGCTTAAATCAATTAATTAACACTCTTTCCTCAGTATCAAGCAAGAAACCTTTTATAACGCCCCCTATTTTTTATGCCAATGGGGAACCACATTTAGGGCATGCATATTCAGGAATTATCGCTGATATATTTAACCGATTCTCTTTGTTGTTGGGAGTTGAAAGTAAACTAATAACAGGGACTGATGAACATGAGTAGATAATCGCGAACACAGCTCTATCTCGACAACAACCCATACAAGAATTTGTAGATGAGACCTCGGAGTCTTTTCAAATATTGTGGCCACAGTTATGGATAAAGCCTGATGTTTTTATACGTACAACATCTGAAGATCACAAAGCGCATATTCAGGATTTATGGAAAACTCTACAAAAACAAAATGATATATATCTAGGGCACTATTCAGGTAACTACTGCTAAGCATGTGAACAATATTATCCAGAACGTGAGCTGATCAATAACAATACCTGTCCAGTACACAAACGACTAGTAATTGATGTTGAAGAACAACCATCAACAATCCCCTCCATTATATACAGAAAAATTGGTTTCATTTACAGACACTATCAAACCTATATGGCGATTATGACTTATAAGATGTCTACAAATTGTCTTAATGTATTGGTTTTAGGTAGTAGCAGTTGCTACAAACTTACTCTTAATAGGTGGAGGAGATTTGTTTAATTAAGCGAAAAGACTATTATTGTTATTTACTAGAAATTACTCATGTTACCTTGCAAAGCGCTTTAGTTACACGAAGCTTGAATTTATAATTTTATCAACGCAAATCAATAAGTTAAACTTATTTTATTATTTTTTATGAATTCTCAGATCTTATGCCTTTCTTAGTTAGTTTGAAAAAGCCTAACTTGTTCTCAAAGTATTGAGACTCTCCCAATTCTTAACTAGGAAGTGGTCAACTATCAAAGATATTCTTCAACGAACCATACAAATCATTAATGTCGATAGGCTTGGCGATGTGGGAAATGAAGCCTTGAGCTAAATAGCCATCTACATCTTGTTTCATAACATTTGCGGTTAGTGCTATTACAGGTAGGCTAGGTTTTAGATCGCTGATAAGCCTTTGAGCTTCTGAACCATCCATGACAGGCATATGGATATCCATCAAAATTAAGTCATAAGTACCTTTTTCAACCGCATTCACTGCCAATTGGCCATTTTCTACTATTGTTAATTGAGCCTTTGTTGATTTCAGCATCGACTCTATCAATATTTTATTAATAGGATTATCCTCTGCTATTAATATTTTTTTATCGGCTAAATTGGGTGCTGATGGTGACTTTTGTGTTTTCGGTACCTTTACCATATCAACAGGCTTTAATGGTAATGTAACTTCAACCTTCGTTCCAACTCCCTCCGAGCTAGTAATTTCAATATTACCATCCATCATCTTTATCAGACTTAAAGCGATAGACATACCTAGGCCTGTCCCCCCATACTTCCTTGTTGTAGAAGTATCCGCCTGAGTAAATCTCTCAAATATTTTGGAAACAGCTTCTTCATTCATACCAATGCCGCTATCTATCACTTTAACAAGAAATGCGGACTGTTGACCTTCTCTATGACTGCTAACGCTTATTTTTACGCCTCCGGCATTAGTAAATTTAACGGCATTGGAGACAAGGTTTAAGAGAACTTGTTTTACCCTAACCAAGTCACCTACCCAATAATCAATGAAGCTATCATCCTTTTCGATTAAAAATTCAATTCCCTTACTAATCACAAGTGTTTCCATATCATACTTTACGGAATCTAAAACTTCTGATAATGAAAATTGCTCCTGCTCAAGAATCACATTATTAGATTCAATCTTTGAATAGTCTAAAATGTCATTGATTATAGTTAATAAAGACTGGGCTGAAAAAGTAGCATTGTTGAGCACTAGCTTTAAATCAGATGGTAACTCAGCATCCTTAAGTAGCTGTAATCCACCTAGTATTGCATTCATTGGAGTTCGTATTTCATGACTCATATTAGCTAAAAAATCGCTTTTAGCTCTTGCGGCACTTTCAGCTGCTTCCTTAGCGCTTGATAAAATCTGCATGGCAAGGGTTTTATCAGTAACATCATAATTAACACCAACGACTTTAATTGCATTACCGAAACTATCTCTTAGCACTTCTGCACAAGCTTTTAAATTCCTAATATCACCATTTGGATGAACCACTCTAAATTCTGGTTCATACACCTCAACGCCCTCAATCACAGCCTCTAACTTTGACTTAATGCACTCGATGTCGTCGGGGTGAACTCTGTTTATCCAAGTTTCTTTAGTACCTATTTCTTTTACACTGGCTTCTGTTGTTCCATAAAGCCTATACATCCACTTATCCCAGTCTAACTCTCCTGAAATTAAATCCCATTCCCAAACTACAATCCCTGCGGAGTCATTAGCAAGTTGAAGCCTCAATGCCAAGCTCTCAGCTTTTTCTTTAGAAAGTTGTATCTGTGCTTCAGTTTCTTTTTGTGCTGACATATCTTGCACAATTGACCAAATAGAGGCTTCACCGTTGCTATGACTAATTTTTATGCCTGATAACAATATAGGATAAGTTACGCCTGATTTATGTATGTATTCTTTAGGGTAAGGCCCATAACGACCAGTCTCATTTAACAAATCTAATTGCAAATACTCTTGCTCTTCATACTCTTTAGGAGTGAGTTGCCAATAATCCATTTGATTCAGTTCATTGATACTGTAGCCTGTGATATCACTGAATGATTTGTTTACAAATTCAAAACTACCGTCTTCAATTGAGTTTATAGCAATGCCTATAGGTGCAAGATTAACGAACTTCTCAAACTTTTGCTTTTCTTCTAGATAAGCTAGCTCAAACTCGCTTTTCTTGATTGACGCTTCGTGTAACTCATTTTGGGTATTTACCAGCTCAGAGATATCTCGACCAATTGCTAGAATTAATTGTTTATCCCTAACTGACAATGCAGTTAATGAAACTAAGCATGGGAAAGTAGAGCCATCGAGTCTAGCATGGGTCCATTGGAATAGTTGTGGTCCATCTGACATTGTCTTCATAATATACTTGTTAGCCAGCTCATCTGAACAGTTACCGCAGGGTTGAAACTTAGGTGATAACTCTGATGGGCTTAAGTTTATAAAATTGTGGCAGCTTTCAACACCGTGCATATCGATAGCCGCTTGATTACACTCTATAAACTTACCTGTCTTCAAATCTATTATAGATAACGCATCACCCGAGACTTCAAATAACTTCTTATATTTATCACGCTCACTGGTAATTTGATCGAGCATCTTTTTTAGCGCTTTATTTTCCGCCTCTAAATCAGATCTATTTGAAGCCACTTTGATTCCTGTTGTACTCATTGATAAGTTCAAAAACAGTATAGCCGTACGATGTAAATGTATAAAGCATAAGAGTTAAGTTGTAACTACATGCTATATTAAGTCGAACGACTGCAAAGACAGGTATGATGCTAGGCAAAAATTATGCAACACTCAAAACGCTTGGCTTGTAAAAAATATATTTAAGTATTTCCTGATTTTTTTTAAAAGTAAGGCGCTATAAATAAAACAAAAAGGTTAACTTCAACAACGATGCGCTCTATAATCATTTAGGGTGAAACTAAAATAAAAAACAACCCTTAAGTACCAAAATGAGTTATTGAAAATATGAGATTGAAAATATCCCAGGCAGCAGCAAGCATGTTTTACAGTGCCATTATGAATTTCTTCTTAATTCTGCCTGTACTAGGATTGACGGAATCTATTTTAAGCAATAATGAGCTGATGTATGTTACAACGCCAATGACAGCTCTTATATCTGCTACATGTTATTTAATGCTCCATCTCTTAAAAAATGCGAAGCTTAGTGAAAAAGCCCTAAAAGCCTTATTACCACTAACTCTAATTTTTTTCCTGGTTTTTACATTTCTTCAGCTTGCTTTTTGGCTGCATATGGATATAGCAATCCCCTTAGGCCCAATCGATAAAAGTCCATTCACTTTATCTCTAGCGCCAGTCTTTATGTTTGCTATTACTTCTGGGGTGTTTATCAAGCTAAAGTTTTCTAACGTAAGGAGTAATGAACTTAGAAGCATTCAAACTCTATCTCTCTTCATACTTACTTTAGGGTTAGTTGTTTGGTATCAAAGCTCTTTTTCTCTCATTAAAACAGAAGAAACGAATGCAAGAGAGAAAGTTAAGCTAATAGAAATAATGTTAAATAAGACACTTACAGATCAACAAAAATCTTTAAGCAGAATAATAGCAAGAG
Source organism: Pseudoalteromonas sp. PAST1 (assembly GCF_021532515.1). Taxonomy (NCBI): domain Bacteria; kingdom Pseudomonadati; phylum Pseudomonadota; class Gammaproteobacteria; order Alteromonadales; family Pseudoalteromonadaceae; genus Pseudoalteromonas; species Pseudoalteromonas sp. PAST1. The sequence continues at coordinate 40,120 of NZ_JAKGBH010000033.1, forward strand.
CCGAAAACTTAAATCCAACTGAGTTCAACAAATTAATTAAAACGGACACACACCATTACACTACAGACTACGAAATGGTAAAAGGGATCTTGGTCTTAGATGATAATCTCAAACTAGTTTACGGAAATGAATTTGCAGAAAATTTTTACTACACGGGTAAACTTGAAAAGCCAACTATAAAAAGTTGGTTGTTAGAAAAGTCAAAAGTTACAAATTTTGCGGCCAACTCTCTGACCCTTAAAACTGAAACGCCAGTACTAATGTTTCATGCCATAACTAATCTTGATGGGGATAAAGTCAGACACATCATTATGTTAGTTGACATGAATCTACTATTCGAAAAGAATTACCTAGACTACCTAAGTAAATACGACACTTTTATTGAATTAACTCCAGAGTTATTTTTCTCTATCGACATTGAAAATAGCACAAAAGAAAAACTTCTGGATATCAAAGCGAAGTATAATCACTTCATTACCGATAAGATTACTATTAAGGAACTTATCACACACCGGGTATTTAGCTTTATCAGTAATTATCAAACAATCCATTTCAATACTGTTATTACTCAACTGACACTATGGCTTACGTTTTTATTTCTATTTGTAGTTATTTTAATAGCCGACGCATCAAGAGAATCCGCTTTAAGAGCTAAATTTGATGAAGTCACTGGCTTATTAAGATTGAACTCTCTTCGCGATGAATTACGAGAATTTAAAGGCATTGAGCAATTTTCAGTATTTATTTTGAAAATAGATTTATTTGAATCAATTATCAGCTCCTTAGGACATGAAGTTTGCGATGAAATTTTAAGAGTAGTTGCCTGTAGGATCAAAGCAACCATGCGAGGTAACTTTGTTTTATCTAAAGGCTTTGGGGATTCATTTGTTATTTACTTATTTGAAAAACCGAGTGACAAGAACAGTGAATGTTTAACACAATTACTGAATGAAATATCTAGAACATATGAAGTCAATAATTTAAAAATTAATCTTACAGCTAGTGCAGGCTGCGTTAGTTATACCACTCCAGCTGATATAGACATAAAACATAACCTCCATCAAGCTAATATAGCTTTGGCTCAAGCTATTCAAAGGGGTGGAAATCAACCCGTTTTATTCCAAGCAGCAATGGAGGATGAATACAAGGAGGCTGTTGACATAAGGAATGCTTTGTTTGGGGCTATTAAAGACAATCAGTTCTCTGTTTTTTATCAACCAATCCACAAGCTTGAGGACGAAAGCGTTGTTGGTGTTGAAGCCTTAATTCGCTGGGAGCACAATGATAAATGGATTTCACCCGCAAAATTCATACCTATCGCAGAAACAACCGAGCAAATAGTCCAGATAGGAGATTTAGTTTTACAGCGTGTAATTAGTGATATTAATCGCTCACCTGCACTTCAAAGAATCAAAGTTGCTGTAAACTTTTCAGCTAAACAAATTATTAAGCCTGATTTTCTAAACAACTTAATTGATCAAATAGCAAATAGCGCTGCTCAATTTAATAACTTTACAGTAGAGGTCACTGAATCATCTCTTCAGGATAAATCACTTGTAAGTCAAACTCTTCAGGCTGCTATGAACAAGGGAATTAACATTGCTATTGATGACTTTGGGACTGGTTACTCTAGCTTATCATCTCTTGCGAACCAGCCATCAAACATCATTAAAATTGATCGAGAATTCACCTTTGGCGCAGAGATACCTTCAAAAGAGCAACGCCTATTAGATACAATAATCAATGCCTGTATCGATTTAGATAAAGCTGTCGTAGTGGAAGGTGTCGAAGGTAGAGAATTGATTAGTTATTTAAGAAAGTTTAAAGAGATTAGGATCCAAGGATATTTTTATTCAAAGCCCTTACCTTTGGAAGAATTAATCGAATACATCCACAACCATAAAGTAAAAAAACTATAGGCAACAAGCCATTTATTTCAACAATTACAAATTTCACGTAATCTTAAACACATAGCTTAATTTTAAAATTAAGCTTTCTCTCATTCTTTCATGAAGTGAGACCAACTAACGTAAAAATAAAACACGCCAATTAAATATCAATTTCCACTATTTTTATTCAAATTTAAATAAAAATCCGGCTTTATGCTGTTTTTAAGAGTTTAAGATTAATTCGACTTTAACGTTGAACATTAACTCTTAAGAGGTTTAAAAATGGAACTAACCAACCAATCAAGCATTGTTGAAGCACCAACAATCACTAAAAAAATGTCTACAGCTAAAAAAGCGACCATCGCACTGATGGTATTCTTTTTAGCTCTGTTAATTTCACAAGGTGTAATGGCTGCGGCCCCAACTTCTGGTGACTTCCTATACGGAGTTTACAATGAAGTAGTTGGCTGGTTAACCGGCGCACCTGGCATCATCATTTCAATTTTCACATTTGGCTTTGCTGCTTTCCAAGGCATTATGAAGCAGAACTATGCTACTTGTGTGGGCGCATTCCTTATAGCACTGCTATTTGCAAATGCACAAGATGCTGTTGAGTACTTCCTAACGGCTTCAGTTGGAGTGCTTTAAACCATGGAAACGCCCAATCGCTACCGCTGCAAGACCCACATCAACCAACCGCTATTAATCTTGTTTGTATTTACTAAAGAGCAAGTAATACCGTTGATGGCCGCAGTAGCGATTGGCATGGTGACCAAACAGACCTTTATCCTTGTATGCCTAGCCATGGCATACATTTATATCTCTCAAAAGGTTAAAGGCCGATTCCCTAAAGCCTATGTTAAACACAAGCTTTGGTCTTATGGGTTCATCTTAACCAATCAAAGCAAATCAATTGCAGATCCAGTTAAACGTACATACCACCGCTAAGGCAAGAAAATGCTTGATGATAAATCCGCTTCAGTTCGAAGCTTCAAATCGATGGTTGCATCTAACAACATAAGCCGAGTAGCTAACCTATTTTTATCCATTACAGTTGCTCTAAGCGCTTTAACACTGTTTTTCAAAGACAGTGAAGTCGTTGTTATCCCAGAACAGAATTACTTTGGTGAGCTTACAATTCAAGGCGATAAAGCTAACCAGAATTACCAACAAGCATGGGCCTACAGCGTTTCTACTCTAATAGGCAACATTAACTCGCAAAACATCGATTTTGTAAAAAAGATAATGATGAAAATGTTATCTCCACAACTACAAGTTGAAATCGAGCCAATGCTAGATAAACAAGCTGAAATGATAAAAATGCGTGATATACGACAAGTTTTTATTGCCGACGACCTAATTCATGAACCTGAAACTGATTTAATCACCATTTGGGGCCAAAAAATCACTTTCATTGGTGGAGAACCCAAAGCAGATACGAAGTGGAGCTACGAATTTAAGATCACCGCAAGAAATGGAAGACCTAAAATCACCCACTTAGATCAATATCCGGGCACCCCAAGAAAGCGAAAACAAGCGATGGAAGCGCGTGGCGATGCTGAACCGGGAACTTTAGAGTCGCAACCTTACTATGACAGTGAGCTGGAGATAGGGGTACTAGAAGCGGCAAAAGAACTGAAAGTGAAAGAACAACAGGAGAGCAACTAGATGAAAATGAAATCAATACTTTTAGCCATTGGTTGTGCGTCTAGTACATTCATCTTCGCTAATGATGCAACTGAAAATCCAAGCAATACATTCAAGCTACCAACAGAAGTAGTAAATGAACAACCTATTCCGGTTACAAAACAAGCCATATTTGAAGCGACTAAAAGCGGCATTAAATTAGATAGTCGAAGTGAGCCTGCAATGAAAACAGTCTCACCTCAAGATGAAATCAATCAAATTGCCGATAACGTAAAACCAAACGGAATGATGAATGAAGCTGACTTTAACCAATACCAGCAGCCACAAACTGCACAGTCAATTCGCTCAGGAAATGGGTACTCATTCCTAGATATCGTTAAATCAAAATACAAGCCAACCCAAAACCTTAGCAACCTTGAACCGGGTGCTAATATCGCTATACCTGTAGCCGTCGGCTTGACGAACCCAATCATAACTAACTTTAAGATGGTTGCCGCTAGAACCCACGACGAAGAATCAGTCATTGAATTAGAAGATGGCCGTTTATACATCACTTTAAACTCACTTAAGCCTGTTGCTTTAATGTTGTTTGAAGAAGGTGTGCCAGAGTCAATGATTAATCTTACATTGGTACCAATGGAAGCGATGCCCGTTGTTGTAAATATCGATGTGAATCTTTCAAAAACGATGCAATACAAAGGCGCAAATCACAGAGCGGAAATAAAAGAGCAAGAAGCGTTAACTGAAGCGTCTTTAACTGAAGGCCACGTCGCAAATGTTGAAACAGATCGAGTGGCGCGTATTAAGCAAATTCTAAAACCTGTTGGTAAAGGTGAAATACCACAAGGTTTCTCACTTTCTCATGATGTATCAAAAGCGATGCACCAACCTTGCGGCTTAACCATTAGTCAGCAAGTACTACAGCGAATTGTCGGTCCAAGAGAAGTTGTTGATGTAGTCAGAGTCCAAAATACAACTACTCGCCCCTATACAATTCGTGAACAAATGTGCGAGTCACGTGATGTTATGGCCGTTGCCATTTACAACAAATCACTACTTCAACCTGGCGAAGCAACAGAAGTTTATATCCTGCGACACAAATTGCGCCAAAGCATTGTTAACACTAACTCTAAACGTCCTCGTGTAATCAACTAAGGCTGGTGGAAATGAGCATTAAAAAACAATGGGAAAATCCCAAAGTTAGAAAGTTTGCAGCAATACTGGTGATTATTCCTATTGCGTTCTTTGGTTATAAGTCGATGTCTTCGAGTGATAATAAAACCAGTCTGCAGGACAGAATTGCAGCAAGACAAGCTGAAGACCGCCTTGATGGAAAGGGTAAAGTACGCGGGCTATTTGATTCTGAAAGCATTGCTAACATCGATAAAAACGAATTCGACGAAATCTATGACAAGTCTGTAGACTCAATTCGCAGAAAAGAGCGTGAGGTATATACAGAAAAAGAGCGTGTACTTGAGATGGTTCAGCAACAGCAGCAAAGCATCGATGACCTGACGCTAAAATTGAAAGATTACGAGCGCCAACTGGAAGTTCGCGATAGAGCATATGCAAATACCCAACATAATAGACAATCAAATGGTGGCTCACGCTCAAATTACAACACTTCATACTCTGGTGCAGAGCAAGGGCAACAAGCTATAGCTGATGCACCACAACAGTACGATGAGAGGGTCTTTGACAGAACCCCTACTCAGCTTGTTACTGCAAAACCACAAATCGAAGGCCGTGTTATTAGAACTATCACCCAACGCAGCGTTCGAAGTATTAAGAGTTCGGGTGTTGTTGAAGAAAAACAGCAAAAAGATTTATTGATCACACAACAAAGTCTAAAACCTGAAAAAGAGGTCCAAAAGAAAAGCGATCCAAATGAAGGTGGACTAATTGATTCTGACGAGGGTGTTGTTTACTTGCCTGCAGGCTCATTTTTCTCTGGTGTTTTACTTACTGGTTTGGATGCTCCAACACAGCTTGCAGCCAAGTCTTCTCCTATGCCGGTTGTTATCCGAGTTAAAAAAGAAGCTATCTTGCCTAACCATTTCACTTTAGATATTCGCGAGTGTCACGTTATTGGCCAAGCAATCGGGGATTTATCAAGCGAAAGAGCGCATATACGCGCACAATCAATTACATGTGTACGTAATGACGGTAAGAGTGTTGAAAGCGCGATTCAAGCGAATGCAGTTTCTGACTTTGATGGCAAACTTGGTATAGCCGGCAGACTTGTAAGCAAAAATGGTAACCTCTTAGCAGGCTCTATGGCAGCTGGATTTATGAGTGGCATTTCTGAAGCTGTTGCACCTCAACGAACTACATCAATCAATACGTCTGGTGGTGATAGAGCGGTATGGGAATCAGTAGACTTAGGCTCCGTTGCTTCCGCTGGTGTGTTCCAAGGCTCAGCTGATGCTATGGATAGACTAGCTGAATACTACATCGCTTTAGCAGAACAGATTCACCCAGTAATTGAGATATCACCGGGACGTTCAATTACATTCGCTGTGCTATCTGGCACTAAACTAAAATTAGGTGATTAAACAATGAATGACTATATAAAAATGATTCTTATCAGCCTAGTAATGTCAGCCTTAGCATTTTTTGCTGGTGTATCTTACACAAAAGCAGTAAGCGAAAAATCGATGATTGAAGTAACTGATTTAATTGCAGGTTATGCGAAAGTTCAAACGTTTAATCCAGAAGAAATTTCAAAGCGCATTACATCAGAGGGGGCTACACCTGCAGAGCTGGCATCTTATATCGAGCGTTATATTAAGCTCCATCAGCTCAAAGGGGTAATGCTTATTGATGAAAGTTATGTAGTTGCAAAGCCTAATTTCTCATCATCTGCTACGCTTACTATGAGCGAGCTAAATAACCTTAGTGAAAAGTACAATATTAAAACTGAAATAGATTATGACTCACTCCTTAGTGAATTCAATAAAACAATTAAAAGCGCCAAGAATTACACAAATTAGATCCCAACTAAAAACCGCCTCATCATTTTGTAGGCGGTTTTTTTTGATCTATGTCCTATTCTTAATATCAAATTCATTGGATTTACATCAGGTGTTAATTAACCACGAGAGCAATTTAAAAAACAACGCGATAGCTTTCTCTACTGATATATAATATTAATTCTAAAAATAATTATGATTCACTAATCGCGAATTCAACCCCGAAGTGCACCACTCGCTAAATTAGGCCGCATTGCGTAATTCGTTAAACACAACGACAGGCTGTTTGTAACCTAGGCACTTTCTAGGTCTGGCGTTTAGCGCACGTTCTACATCGGCCTCCTGCTTATCCGTGACCGTTCTTAAATCCGTGCCTTTGCGTATGTACTGGCGCAGTAAACCGTTGAAGTTTTCATTCAACCCGCGCTCCCATGAGGAATACGGATTAGCGAAATAGATATCCGTATTGAGCTTATCTGCAACTAACTCGTGGTTACAGAATTCGCTGCCATTATCAGCGGTTATCGTATGCACATGGCGGCGATATCGCCACAACATGCCTATCATAGCTCGGCTTACGTCTGCCGCGCTCTTTGCTGGCACTTTACGTATTAAATAAAGCTTGCTTTGGCGTTCAACTAGGCTGACTATGGCACCCGTTCCATGCTTACCCAGTACGGTATCAGCTTCCCAGTCACCG
>NZ_JAKGBH010000034.1:0-46767 GCF_021532515.1 Pseudoalteromonas sp. PAST1
CATATCATCGAAGTGCTGAATTAGAGACATAAAAAATCCGATATTATTTCTAATATCGGATTTTGAAGCTATGAAAAGATCAGTCAAGTGATCATAAAAATATTCTTAACTGATCAGCATTACGCTAATGCGGGCCTTTTTTGTATTTATCCCTTTCTTATAACTCGCACGAAAATTCCACCTACAAATTAAGAATAATAATGCTTTATTTGTGAATATAAATTCTCTACACTTGTGGCTTGTATATCTGTTTTTATTAAAACATTCGACTTTAATAAGGTAAATATTACGTGCGTACCACAGAATTGGTAGATGGATTTCGCCAGTCAACCCCATACGTTAATGCTCACCGCGGTAAAACATTCGTTGTTATGCTTGGCGGGGAGGCGATCGATCAGTCTGGTTGTCGCAGCATCATCAACGATGTCGCGTTATTAACTAGTCTTGGTATTAAGATTGTTTTAGTGTTTGGTGCTCGCCCACAGTTTAACGCAGCGCTTGAGCAAGTTGGCATAACTAGTCAGTTTCATAATGAGATACGGGTAACTGATAACGCAACATTTGATGTAATTAAGAAAGTTGCGGGTGCAATGCAGTTCGATATAACCGCGCGTTTATCTACGTCTTTAAGTAGTACACCAATGTCTGGCTCATTTTTAAATGTGGTGAGTGGTAATTTTGTTATTGCTCAGCCTTTAGGTGTTGATGAAGGTGTTGACTATCATCATTCAGGTAGAGTGAGACGTATTGATGTTGCGGGTATTCGCCACCAGTTAGATAACAACGGAATTGTTCTGCTTGGGCCAATAGCGGCGTCTGTTACAGGTGAAAGCTTTAACTTAACTGCTGAAGAAATTGCTACGCAAGTAGCGCTCAAGCTTCGCGCCGATAAAATGCTTGGCTTTTGTCAAGAAGCCGGTATTTTGGATGAAAATGGTGAAGCAATTGCAGAGCTAATGCCAAATGAAGCTGAGCAACTATTAGCAAGCTACCGCAAGCAACCTGACTCATGTGTCAGCGCAACCGTATTCTTACAAGCTGCAATTGATGCTTGTCGAGGTGGCGTACATCGTTGCCATCTTGTTAGTTACAAAGAAGATGGCGCCTTATTACAAGAGCTGTTCTCTTTAGATGGTATTGGTACACAAATCGCACCGCAAAGCTCTGAGCAATTACGAAGTGCCAGTATTGCTGATATTACCGGTATCATTAACCTTATTAGACCCCTTGAACAGCAAGGCTATTTGGTGCGTCGTTCTCGTGAACAGCTAGAAATCGAAATTGAACAATTTACGGTTATCGAGCGTGATGGGCTAATCATTGCCTGTGCTGCGCTATATCCGTTTGCTGACGAACAGGTTGGAGAATTTGCAAGTTTGGCTGTTCACCCTCAGTACCGAGATGCCGACCGCGGAAGTTATCTACTGAGGTTTATTATTAACAAGGCTAAACGTGCAGGTTATTCGCATTTATTTGCTCTCACCACACGCAGCATTCACTGGTTTTTAGAGCAAAGCTTTGAAATAGTGACAGTTGATGAACTACCTGCGAAGAAAAAAGCGCTATATAATCATGAACGCCGCTCTAAAGTATTGCGTCTAGATTTAACTAAACTAGGTAATAAGCGGTGACGCATGCGTCACCGCTTATACTCTTAATATTGATAGTTAATGTGCTGATAAAAACGCACACGTAAATCTTGGCGAGTCGGATTAAACGCCAGCTCGTCAGTAACTTCATTTATCGCACTTTGCACTTGATTCATAAACTTACCATAACCAATGTCATGCTTGTCTTTATCGGCTGCGGCAATCACAAAATGTAGCGAATCTACAAGTTGATCTGCATCCCAGTACTGTTGTAATTGCACTTTTTCAGAGCTGCAATCAAAGGTTAACTTTTGTAGTTCGCTGTTACTTTGTGCGTTATCAATATTGCTATTACGAACAATAGGGCGGGTACCGTTAGCGATGAAAGCACCGAGTTTTAAGCCGCGTTTATCACATGCTCGTTTGAAGGCATCAAAGATGTATTGATAAAACTGCGTATAATTCTCTTCATTCAACATATGCTGAAATTGCGTTTTAATGGCACGAGTTACTGGAATCGAAAACCCAGCGTATGTCATCTCACTGTGTTCATTTGGCACATGACATTGGCGAGACTGGTAACGTGGGTATAAGCTACGTAATTTATAGCCATAGCTTTCTTTGTGACCTTTTGCTTTAGCAAATAAATCATAAGTTAGGTGTTGGTGGTCACGAATTTTAAGAGGTGGTTGGCCGCTTAGTAGCTTTTCTTGTAGTGAGTTGATCACTCTTTGCACATTATGATGAAAACTAGCCGCATGAGCGCGAATATCTTCACCGGTCGCTAAGAATAATAAACGAATTTTTTTGCATTTTTGCTCACCATCAGCAAATACATTATGTGCTTCATGGTATTGTGGGTTATAGAAAAACAAAATTTGCTTAGCGGTTTCTAAGCTATATGCCTCATCATGGTAACGAACCACTGGCAGTTTATCGTTGGCGATTAGGTGTACATTATGTAATTCATACTCATCACATAGTGCAAATAACTCCCTTGCAAGACGCTTATAAGCACAGCTCACGTTGGTGAACTGGGCAAAAAACTCATCAGTAGGTTTAAATTCAACTAACACATACTGGTTTGCACGTGCTGAGCTTGGAATATAGACTCGATGTTGATTGAGCGAAGCCATCTCTTTTCCTTATTGGTAGTGAAACTGACGGCACTATATCGCTAGTCAATGATCATTTTATTGCGTTAGAACAATTTTTTTACCGATTTTGTCCAGTCTGTGAACTATGTATTCAACAATCGACGTAATATCTTCAATAAACATGATGCAACCACTGTATGTTAGGGTTTGTTTTTGTAATAATGCATTAGTTTTGTCACCATGCAATATTCAGAGGATTATGCTCCTATGGCGGAAATTGAGAATCGCCCAAGTAACTTTATTAGAACGCGTATCGACGAAGATCTAGCAAGCGGTAAGCATGCGTCTACACACACGCGTTTTCCACCAGAACCAAACGGTTTTTTACACATTGGTCATGCAAAGTCTATTTGTTTGAATTTTGGTATCGCCCAAGATTATCAAGGTCTTTGTAACTTACGTTTTGATGATACGAATCCAGAAAAAGAAGACATCAACTACGTAAATTCGATTAAAGAAGATGTGCAGTGGTTAGGTTTCCAGTGGGATGGTGAAATTAAATATTCATCTAACTATTTCGATGCGTTATACGGCTATGCTGTTGAGCTTATCGAAAAAGGCCTAGCGTATGTGTGTTTCTTATCGCCAGATCAAGCCCGTGAATACCGTGGTACTTTAAAAGAGCCGGGTAAAAATAGCCCACACCGTGATACGCCAGTTGAAGAAAACCTAGCGCTATTCGAAAAAATGCGTAATGGTGAGTTCAAAGAAGGCGAATGTGTACTGCGTGCTAAAATCGATATGGCAAGCTCATTCATGGTATTGCGTGATCCAATTTTATACCGTGTACGTTTTGCTCATCACCACCAAACAGGTGACAAGTGGTGCATTTACCCAATGTACGACTTCACGCACTGTATTTCAGATGCGCTAGAAGGTATTACACATTCATTATGTACGCTTGAGTTCCAAGATAACCGTCGCTTATACGATTGGGTATTAGATAACATCAGCCTTGAGTGTCATCCGCAACAAATCGAGTTCTCACGATTAAATCTTGAGTACACCATTATGTCTAAGCGTAAATTAAACGACTTAGTAGTAAATGGTCATGTTGAAGGCTGGGATGACCCACGTATGCCAACGATTGCTGGTCTACGTCGTCGTGGTTATACACCTGCATCAGTGCGTGAGTTCTGTTCTCGTATCGGTATCACTAAACAAGAAAACATGGTTGAAATGGGCATGCTAGAAGCTTGTATCCGTGAAGACCTAAATGAACATGCACCTCGTGCAATGGCTGTTCTTGATCCGGTGAAGATTGTTATCGAAAACTATGACGCAGATAAAGTAGAAACATTGTCTGTAGCAAATCACCCGAATAAAGAAGAGATGGGTCGCCGTGACGTACCTTTCACTCGTGAACTTTATATCGAGCGTGAAGACTTCCGTGAAGAAGCAAACAATAAGTTTAAGCGTTTAGTTCTTGATAAAGAAGTACGTTTACGTGGTGCGTATGTAATTAAAGCTGAGCGCGTTGAAAAAGACGAAAACGGCGAAATTACAACTATCTTCTGCTCTTACGATCCTGAAACTTTGGGTAAAAACCCAAGTGATGGCCGTAAGGTTAAAGGTGTAATTCACTGGGTATCAGCAAGTGAATCTATCACAGCTGAAGTTCGTTTATACGACCGTTTATTTAACGTGCCAAACCCAGCGGCAGCAGAAGACTTTAACGCAACACTAAACCCTGAATCACTTGTGGTTCTTGAAAATGCGAAAGTTGAGCCGTCACTTGCAAATGCACAAGCAGAGCAGGGCTTCCAGTTTGAGCGTACAGGTTACTTCTGTCGTGATAGCAAAGCAGAAACATTAGTATTCAATCAAACTGTGGGTCTTCGTGATTCATGGGCAAAGATTGAACAAAAGGGCTAATACCTAATTTTGTTAAGTTTCTATGCTTAATAAAAAACCCTTTCACTTTAAAAGTGAAAGGGTTTTTTTATAACTATTGAAAGCGATTAGAAATAACCGCGAATACCTAAGCTGAAGTTACGACCAGGTAGTGGTGCTTTTTCTTTAATGAATGAGCTGTGTACGAAACCAAGTTCATCGGTTAAGTTGTCAACATTGATGTAAAGCTGTGTATCAACAGGACCTAAGTCAAGTTGGTAGTTAGCTGATGCATCAAATAGGGTATAACCGTCAGTTTTTGTCTCGTAAGCAGTAATGTCAGACTGCTCAAAATAATGAGTACCGGTTAGGCTAAACTTCCAATCAGACACTGTGTACTGTAATTCAGAACCTAGTTTATTAGCCGGAATACGCGGTAAATAACCTTCATCATCTTTTAGCTTAGCCGTTGTTGAATCACCAAACACTTTAACTAGCGCATTTGGCGTCACTTGATAGTGTACGTCAAATTCAATACCGTATAATTTCGCATCTTTACTTGTGAATTGATAAACCGCCATTGCATCTTCATCTGCATCAGCTGCAGATTCTAAGCCATGCTCTTCATCGAAAACTAAACCGGTATTTTGCTGGAAGTAGTAGTTTTCAATGTCGTTATAGAAGAAGTTAACTGTGTAACCAAAGTCACCAATAAAACGACGGAAACTTAGATCAAAGTTCGTTGCAGTTTCTTGCTCGATATCTTCTGGCTCAAAATGAATTTCGCCATCTTCAATATGATAACCAAGGCCTAGCTCGTAAGTACCTGTTGAGATATGAATACCGTTTGAAAGTAATTCAGCACTTAGCGGCGCACGTTCTGAACGAGATACACTTAAAGCAACACTTTGGCCTTCTTGATATTGCCAAATTGCACCTGCAGATAAGCTTAGGTTTGTGAAATCTTCACTGTAGTTAATGATTTCAGCTTCTTCTTCGTCATGGTACTCTTCTTCTTCTTCATGATCGTGATCATGATGATGCTCAGCCATGCTTACAGCAGAATCGATTTGATAATCTTCAAGGCGTGCACCTAGCTCAATGGTCACATCACCAAACTGGCGCTCTTCAAGAACGAATAACGCGTTTGTTTTAGTGACACTTGCTGGCGTAAATGCTTCTTCACCATCTGCATCATAGTCAGACTCAGTGTAGTGATAACCAGCCATGCCGTGCCAAAGGCCTAACTTGTGCTCAACGGTTGCACGTGCTTCGGTTGTTTTGTTTGTAAACACGGTGCCCACTGCACCATCTTCAATTTCAGCGTGTTTGTAGTCTGTGTAGCCAACGCGTAGTGAGATATTTTCAATCCAGTTATCATGAAGTGCATAGCTCATGTAGCCTTGCCAGCGATCTTGCTCTAGCTGTGCAAATACTGATTCTTCGTGCTCTTCTTCACCTTCATGTTCGTCATGATCTTCCTCTTCTTCATGATGATGATGCTCATGAGCAGGAATACCATAATCTGTTTCGATGCGGCCGTATGACACACCTAGCGTTAGATGATCGCCCACGTAACTAGTACCAAAATTAACTGTTTGGCTATCAATAAAGGTGTTTTCTACGCTATTAGCAGTTTCGTGTTCTTCATGTTCTTCACCTTCATGCTCTTCATGTTCCTCAGGAAGCTCAAAGTTCGGTGTGTCGTAATCGTGACCTTTGCGCTTAGTACCGTCAAAATGGAAGTTGAAACCATCGTTACCGGTTTCAAGTTTTGCAGCATAGGTGTTGGTATTAGATACTGTATCGTGTGTATATTGAGCAGCGCCGGTTAAAGACTCGATGTTATCGGTAGGAATACGGTTATCAACAACGTTCACCACACCACCGATAGCGCCAGAGCCATAAAGTAGAGTAGCAGGGCCGCGAAGTACTTCGATTTGCTCTGCTGCTAGGCTGTCATTTGATGTTGCGTGGTCAGGGCCGATACGAGATGCATCACTGCTATCAAGGCCATTTTGGGTGATCTTCACACGCGGACCATCTAAACCACGAATAATTGGGCTTGATGAAACTGGGCCAAAGTAGCTAGCATTAACGCCCGGTAAACCTTTTAGTGTTTCGCCTAATGTCGGTTTTGCTTTGTCTTTTAACTCATCACCGGCTAAAACATTCACAGGCGAAATCATTTCAAGACTATTTTTATGAAGCGCTGATGCATAAACAACAACTGTTTCAACTGAGGTTGGTGTAAGCGTAACCACAACATTTTGGTCTTCGCCATTAATAGCAATACGCTTATCGATGAAATTGTTTTTACTGATGTGAAGCTGACCTTTATTGTCTACATCAATTTTAAACTGACCTTGTTTGTCAGTCACAACGCTTTGTGATTTGCCGTGTACATGTATTTCAGCATTGCTGATAGGTTGTTGGTTTTTATCTAATACTTGACCTGTGATCACAGCAGCCATTGTTGATTGAGAAAACAGCGCAGCGGCAACAGCACTAGAAAGAATTGAAACTTGTTTCATCATTACTACTTCTAAGTTTGTTGTTGAGTGTTGCGTTATATTATAACGCTGAAAATATTAATCGCAATAACGTTATACTATAACTTTACCTATACCTTAACCCTAAGTCGCGATTTTATCACCATACACTATACTTAGACTGTTACACTGAGATGGCTGAATCTTATGTCTGATAAAAATAGGGTATTCAAAGCAAATTTTACTATTGCTGATTTAAGAGAGCATCGTAATCACAAAGAGGTGTTTACCACTGCTTGTGACCGTCGTGAAAGCTATCAACACTTTGTACTCAAGCTTTTAAGTTATTGCTTATTTTCACACAACGAAACAGCCATATTGAATGCAAGGTTCAGTCATGCTGAACCGGATGTGTCAATAAAAGCGCTTGATGACCACTATCAAACATGGCTTGCTGTTGACCAACCGGATATTGTGCAGCTTAATAAAATCGCGAAGCGGGTTGATGAACTGTGGGTCGTGACAACCTTAAACAACGACTGGCTTAAAGAAAATGAACACCAGTTGGAACTTATTAATAATGGTCATTTAATTGCGTTTGATAACAGCTTTATTGAGGAATTAGCGAGTCATCTAACTAAAAATCTGCAGTGGGATGTTACGATTGATCAGCAAATGGTGAGTGTGTCAGATAAAGAAAATTTCTACCAAACGAGTAAGCTTATTTGGCATTAAAGCTCAATTTTTACCTTGCCATTGGGTTTACTACAACACAGCAATACTTCGCCTGTTCGAACGAACGCAAGCGGCTCTTGATTGTAGCTCACATCACCTTCGACTAATTTTGCACGGCATGCGCCACAATAACCTTCACGGCATTGGTAGGGGACATCTATTTTGTGTTGTTCTAGGCATTCAAGGAGAGATGAACAGCCAGAATCAAATTCAAGATTCTGGCTGTCTGTTCCTGCAAGGATAACCTCTGCAGTGGTGTTTGAGCTCATTACAGGTCGAAATCACCAAAGTCAGATGCATCAACTTGAGAGTCAATTTGACCAACAAGGTAAGAGCTGATTTCAGCTTCTTGTGGGGCAACTTGAACATTGTCTGATACTAACCAAGAGTTGATCCACGGAATAGGGTTACTCTTACTTTCGAACTGTGCAGGTAGGCCTACCGCAGTCATACGTGCATTAGTGATGTATTCAACGTATTGGCATAAGATATCTTTGTTAAGACCAATCATAGAACCATCTTTGAACAGGTATTCTGCCCAATCTTTTTCTTGTTCTGCTGCTTCAACAAACATCTGAATTGCTTCTTCACGACATTGTGCTGCAACGATTGCCATTTCTGGGTCGTCTTTACCTTCTTGCATAATGTTCAAGATGTGCTGTGTGCCAGATAAGTGTAGCGCTTCATCACGGGCGATTAGCTTGATGATTTTTGCATTACCTTCCATCAATTCACGCTCAGCGAAAGCAAATGAACAAGCAAAGCTTACATAGAAACGAATCGCTTCTAAGATGTTAACCGACATCATTGCTAGGTAAAGTTGCTTTTTAAGGTCAAATAAACTGACTTTAACTTCTTCACCGTTGATCACATGTTTACCTTCACCATATAGGTTGTAAACAGAAATCATGTTAATTAAATCATCGTAGTACTTAGTTACCGCATCAGCACGCTCACTGATCTTCTCGTTGCTTACAATATCGTCAAAGATAAGTTCAGGAGATTGCGTAACGTTACGAATAATGTGCGTGTATGAACGGCTATGAATGGTTTCACTGAACGCCCATGTTTCAATCCAAGTTTCTAACTCAGGAATAGACACAATAGGTAATAACGCAACGTTAGGTGAACGGCCTTGTACACTATCAAGAAGCGTTTGATATTTTAAGTTGCTTAAAAATATGTGCTTTTCGTGTTCTGGTAACGCTTGGAAGTCAAGACGGTCTTTACTTACATCAACTTCTTCCGGACGCCAAAAGAACGAAAGTTGCTTTTCGATTAGCTTTTCGAAGATAGGGTACTTTTGTTGGTCGTAACGTGACACGTTTACCGTTTGGCCGAAAAACATCGGTTCTTGTAATTGGTTATTATGATTTCGGCTAAAAGTTGTATATGACATAGTGATTTCTCAAAAAACAGTCAGGACAAAGCGGGCTAATGAGCCCGCTTTTGTTATGTTATTAATTTAATTAGATTTTACAAGCGCCGCCTGCACAACCGTCATCTTCTACCTCTGGTGTTAACTCATCTTGAGAGTCTGATGCACCATCACGTGTGTTGTGATAGTACAGGGTTTTAACACCAAGTTTATACGCAGTCAGTAGGTCTTTTAATAGCACCTTCATAGGTACTTTACCGCCTTCGTACTTAGATGGATCATAGTTAGTGTTTGCAGAGATCGTTTGGTCAACGAATTTTTGCATAATACCAACCAGTTGTAGGTAACCATCGTTTGAAGGAATATCCCACAGTAGCTCGTAGTTATCTTTCAGATTCTCATAATCTGGCACTACTTGCTTTAAGATACCATCTTTACTTGCTTTAACGCTGATATGACCACGTGGTGGCTCGATACCATTTGTTGCGTTAGAGATTTGCGATGATGTCTCTGAAGGCATAAGGGCAGATAGCGTTGAGTTACGCATACCGTGCTCTTTAATGCTCTCGCGTAATGAATCCCAATCTAAGTGAAGAGGCTCATCACAGAACTGATCTAGGTCACGTTTGTAAGTATCTGTTGGCATAATGCCTTGAGAATACGTTGTCTCGTTAAATTTAGGACACGCACCACGTTCTTTCGCTAACTCATTTGATGCTTTCATTAGGTAATATTGAATTGCTTCAAATGTCTTGTGAGTTAGGGCATTTGCGCTGCCATCTGAGTAACGCTTACCATTTTTCGCTAAGTAGTACGCGTAGTTAATAACACCAATACCTAGCGTACGACGACCCATAGTCGCGTTTTTAGCCGCAGGAACAGGGTAGTCTTGGAAATCAAGTAAGTTATCAAGGGCACGTACTGCAAGTTCAGCAAGCTCTTCTAATTCATCAAGTGATTCAATTGCACCTAAGTTAAACGCCGACAGCGTACAAAGTGCAATTTCACCTTCTTCATCCATTACATTGCTAAGTGGCTTAGTTGGTAATGCAATTTCTAAACATAAGTTGGATTGACGAATTGGTGCCACAGTCGAGATGAACGGGCTGTGCGTATTACAGTGGTCAACGTTTTGCAAGTAGATACGACCTGTGCTGGCACGCTCTTGTGCAAACATTGAGAATAACTCAATCGCCTTAATACGTTTTTTACGAATTGACTCGTCTTGCTCGTATTTGATGTATAGCTCATCAAACTTTGCTTGATCTTCAAAGAACGCATCGTATAGACCCGGTACATCTGATGGGCTAAATAATGTGATGTAATCGTCTTTGATTAAACGGCTATACATTAATTTGTTGAACTGCACACCGTAGTCAAGGTGACGTACACGGTTATCATCAACACCACGGTTGTTCTTAAGAACAAGTAGGTTTTCAACTTCTAAGTGCCAAAGTGGGTAGAACAGCGTTGCTGCGCCGCCACGAACACCACCTTGTGAACAGCTCTTAACTGCTGTTTGGAAGTGCTTATAAAACGGAATACAACCTGTATGGTACGCTTCGCCGTTACGAATAGGGCTACCAAGGGCACGGATGCGACCGGCATTAATACCAATACCTGCACGTTGCGAAACATATTTAACAATCGCAGACGATGTTGCATTAATAGAATCTAGGCTATCACCACATTCAATAAGTACACATGAGCTGAACTGACGTGTAGGGGTACGTACACCTGCCATGATAGGTGTCGGTAATGAAATTTTGAATGTAGATACTGCATCATAAAAACGCTTGATGTAATCAAGGCGTGTCTCTTTTGGATAATCAGAGAATAAGCTTGCAGCCACTAAGATATATAAAAACTGTGCACTTTCGTAGATTTCACCAGTAACACGGTTTTGAACTAAATACTTACCTTCAAGTTGCTTTACAGCAGCGTAGCTGAAGTTTAAGTCACGGTTGTGATCGATGTAAGCATCTAACTCGTCAATTTCTTGCTCGGTATAATCAACAAGTAGGTGTTGATCATAACGCTTGTCTTCAACTAATTTGGTGATGTGATCGTATAAGCGCGGCGGCTCAAATTGACCATATGCTTTTTTACGTAAATGGAATACAGCTAAGCGAGCAGCGAGGTATTGGTAATCAGGCGTATCTTTAGAGATCTGATCAGCTGCAGCTTTGATGATTGTTTCATGAATGTCATCGGTACGAATGCCGTCATAAAATTGAATGTGTGATTTTAATTCAACTTGTGAGACAGACACATTCTCTAGACCTTCTGCGGCCCAAGCGATCACGCGATGGATCTTATCTAGATCAAGTGACTCTTTACGGCCGTCACGTTTGCTTACAGATAGCTGTTGGTTCATAGTTTTGCCTGTATTCCTTGGGAAATTTTAGTTGTAAGACAAAGGTATTCTTTAATGTAATTATTATTATTCAACACCAAGATAAACTAATTGAATAACATTTAGCCACAATATCTGGTGTTGTTTAAATTGCAGATCACAAGATAGTGTGGTCTGAGTTGTTTTGCAAGGGATAGAATTGCCCCAATTTGTGGATAACTATTGGATAAGCGCATTGTGTTAGTAACCATTAACCTTTGAACATTCATAGACGACGAAATTTGTAGAAATCAACAAAAGATCCAGAAAATTTACCGTTTTGAAAAATAAATTTTGACTGATTTTTTTATCATCAATGAATGCTCAAAAGTAAATCAAATCACAATATATGGTGTTTCAATTATCAAATAACACTATATATGGTTTAAACCATCAATCGGCGTTTGCCAATTGAAATCCGCTTGCCAGCCAAGTGCAGCGTCTATACTGGGTATATAACCCCATAACGCTGTTGCGCTGTACATATTGGCCGCTTTTGCAGCTTGAATATCACGTTCAGCATCACCGATGTATAAACAACGGCTCGGATCAACATCTAAGATCTCAGCAGTGTGTAATAGTGGATCCGGTGATGGTTTTGACACAGCTAATGTATCGCCACTCACAACTGCCTTCGCATCACGCAAGGAGGGAATAGCCTGCACTAAGGGCTCAGTTAAAAAGCCGGGCTTATTAGTCATAATGCCCCACTTAATATTGTTTTGCTCAAGTGCAATTAAAAGCTGTTCGATGCCGTTGAAGCATTTACTGTGCACAGCAATATCTTCGGCGTAATAGTCAAGAAGCTGCTGGCGCAAGGCGAGTTGTTCAAGTTCGGGCCATTTATCCCCAAACCCTACTTCTAATAATGCTTTTGCACCGTTAGACGCAGCAGGGCGATAAACATGCTCAGCAACAGGCGCCACATTGGCGTCTGCTAACACGCGGTTTAATGCACCACCTAAGTCATCCGCGGTATCGAGTAGTGTGCCATCTAAATCAAAGATAAACGCATCAAAATCGATAGAGGGTGTTTGCACACCACTCATTAGGCTAGTTTCTCAAAGTGCAGGATGTAATTAACACTTACATCATCATTTAAGCTGTACTGCTTAGAAAACGGGTTATAGTGAAGACCGGTACTGGCGCGTACTTTTAATCCTGCTTCTTCTGCCCATGCAATAAGCTGCGCAGGTTTGATAAACTTTTTATGGTCATGCGTACCTTCAGGCACCATTTTTAAAAGCTTTTCAGCACCGACAATAGCAAACAAGTAGGCTTTTGGTGTTTTATTTAATGTTGAAAAGAACACATCAGCGCCCGGTTTAGCAAGGTCTGCTACAGCACGAATAATAGAAGCAGGGTCTGGAACATGCTCAAGCATTTCCATACAAGTCACTACATCAAAGCGAGCAGGGTGCTCAGCAGCGAATTGCTCTGCAGGTACTTTTATATAATCAACAGGTACGCCTGTTTCTAAACTATGTAACTTAGCAACGGTAAGTGGCTCTTGGCCCATATCGATACCGGTTACTTTAGCGCCCATACGCGCCATACTTTCACTTAAGATGCCGCCACCACAGCCAACATCTAAGGTTTCCTTATCAAATAAGCCGCCTACTTTATCAGCGACAAAATCCAAGCGAAGAGGATTTATTTCATGAAGGGGTTTGAACTCTCCGTCGCGGTCCCACCAACGTTCTGCGATGGCTTCAAACTTTGCAATTTCTGCATTATCTACATTTTGATGCTCGGTCATAAAAAACTTCCTCGTTAATCTGAGGCCATTATATAGGGGGAAATTAATAAATCGCAAAGATTTAGCGCCTGTAAATCTAAATAAATTGTGATAGCATGGTCTGGAAATAATAACTAAAGCTCTTAAGACGGCGGTTTGCCTCTTAATGAGTCAATACTGAAGGAATGTGAAATCAAATGACTGATCTCGCCAATGAAATTCTGCCAGTCAATATTGAAGATGAATTAAAAAACTCCTACCTTGATTACGCGATGAGTGTAATCGTAGGACGTGCATTGCCAGACGTACGCGACGGCTTAAAGCCAGTTCACCGCCGCGTTTTATTCGCAATGAACGAACTCAATAATGATTGGAATAAACCTTACAAGAAATCAGCACGTGTTGTTGGTGATGTAATCGGTAAGTACCACCCACATGGCGACAGCGCGGTATATGACACCATCGTTCGTATGGCGCAGCCTTTCTCATTACGCTATATGCTTGTTGACGGCCAAGGTAACTTTGGTTCTGTTGACGGTGACTCTGCGGCAGCAATGCGTTATACGGAAGTCCGTATGGCGAAAATGTCACATGAATTATTAGCTGATTTAGAAAAAGAAACGGTTGATTACGTACCTAACTACGACGGTACTGAGCAAATTCCTGACGTATTACCTACAAAAGTACCTAACTTACTAGTAAACGGTTCTTCAGGTATCGCGGTTGGTATGGCAACGAACATTCCACCTCATAACTTAACAGAAGTTATCAATGGCTGTTTAGCGCTTATTCAAAACCCTGATATGTCAATTGCTGACCTTATTGAATATATCCCAGGTCCAGATTTCCCGACTGCGGCGATTATCAATGGTAAAAAAGGCATTGAGCAAGCGTACCTAACAGGTCGTGGTAAGGTATATATCCGTGCTCGTGCTGAAATCGAAGTTGACGAAAAAACCGGTCGTGAAACAATCATCGTTCACGAAATCCCTTATCAAGTTAACAAAGCACGCCTAATCGAAAAGATCGCAGAGCTTGTTAAAGATAAGAAGATTGAAGGTATTAGTGCACTACGTGACGAATCAGATAAAGACGGTATGCGTATCGTTATCGAAATCAAACGTGGTGATGTTGGTGAAGTAATCTTAAACAACCTTTATGCACAAACTCAGTTACAAACTGTGTTTGGTATGAACATGGTTGCACTTGATAACAACCAACCTAAGTGTTTCAACTTAAAAGAAATGCTTGAAGCGTTTATCGTACACCGCCGTGAAGTTGTTACACGTCGTACTGTATTCGATTTACGTAAAGCCCGTGATCGTGCTCACACGCTTGAAGGTTTAGCGATTGCCCTTGCGAATATCGACCCAATTATCGAACTAATTCGTAAGTCACCAACACCAGCAGAAGCAAAAGCGGCACTAACAGCACGTTCTTGGGAACTAGGCACTGTTAAAGCAATGCTTGAAAAAGCAGGTGAAGATAACGTTGCACGTCCTGATTGGTTAGCGGCTGATTTAGGTATCCGTGACGGTCAGTACTATTTATCTGAGCAACAAGCACAAGCAATTCTAGACTTACGTTTACACAAACTAACAGGTCTTGAGCATGAGAAGATCTTAGACGAGTATCAAACACTTCTTGATCTAATTGCTGAGCTTTTACATATTCTTTCAAGCCCAGAGCGTTTAATGGAAGTTATCCGCGACGAGCTAGTAGAAATTAAAGAGCAATATGGTGACGAACGTCGTACTGAAATCAGTGCAGCAGCTCACGATATTAGCCTTGAAGACCTAATCAATGAAGAAGACGTTGTTGTAACGCTTTCTCACGAAGGTTACGTTAAGTATCAACCATTATCGGATTACGAAGCACAGCGTCGTGGTGGTAAAGGTAAGTCAGCAACGAAGATGAAAGATGAAGACTTCATCGAACGTCTATTAGTTGCTAACACGCACGATACAATCTTATGTTTCTCAACAGCAGGTCGCTTATACTGGTTGAAAGTATATCAGTTACCATTAGCAAGCCGTGCAGCGCGTGGTAAGCCAATTGTTAACTTATTACCTCTTGAAGCTGATGAGCGTATTACTGCTATTTTACCAGTACGTGAGTACGAAGAAGATAAATACATCTTCATGGCAACTGCGTTTGGTACAGTTAAGAAAACACCACTTACAGCATACAGCCGTCAACGTGCGAGCGGTATCATCGCAGTTAACCTAAATGAAGGCGATAGCCTAATTGGTGTTGATATCACTGATGGCACGAATGAAATCATGCTATTCACTGATGCTGGTAAAGTTGTTCGCTTTAAAGAAGCAGAAGAGTCAGCAGTTGTTGATGAAAACGGTAACCCAGTTCTAGACGAAAACGGTAACCCAGAAATCCGCTTCAAAGGTGTACGTCCAATGGGTCGTACAGCAACAGGTGTTCGTGGTATTAAGATGGCTGACGACCAACGCGTTGTGTCGTTAATCGTACCTAAGTCAGATGGCGCAATCCTAACTGTGACAGAAAACGGTTACGGTAAGCGTACTGCACTTGAAGATTACCCATCGAAGAGCCGTGCAACACAAGGTGTTGTATCAATCAAAGTAAGCGAGCGTAATGGCGCTGTGGTTGGTGCAGTACAAGTTGACGATAACGACGAAATCATGATTATCTCGAATCGCGGTACCTTAGTACGTACTCGTGTAAATGAGGTTTCTACGGTTGGTCGTAATACTCAAGGCGTTATTTTGATACGAACTATTGACGAAGAGCAAGTAGTTGGTTTACAACGTATCGAAGAAATCGAAGTTGATGAGCTAGAAGCCATCGAAGGCGAGGCCGTTGAAGTAGTCGATACCAATACTGAAGAAACGGGTGATAACCCACCTTCAGAATAACATTGATTTAAAAAGCGGCTTCGGCCGCTTTTTTTATCCGCACTATAATTACTGGAATGAGGCAAAGTAATGACTAAGTATAATTTTTGTGCAGGACCGGCAATGCTACCGCCGGCAGTTATGCAAAAAGCACAAAAAGAATTTATAGATTGGCAAGGTTTAGGTGTCTCTGTGATGGAAATTAGCCATCGCAGCAGCGACTTTTTAGCGCTTACCACTAAATGTGAAGCAAGCCTGCGTCGTTTAATGAATATTAGCGATGAGTTTGAAGTGTTATTTATGCACGGCGGTGGCCGTGGTCAATTCAGTGCTGTGCCACTGAATCTTCACCTTGATGATAAGCCAGCCGTGTACTGTGAAAACGGTGTGTGGTCTAAAGGGGCTACTTCAGAAGCGGCAAAATTCACTGCAGTTGAAAGCATCAATGTACGTGATGATGAGCAGCAAAATGGCCAGTTCTCTATAAAACCAGCAAGCAGCTGGGAATTACCTGCTGATGCGTCATACATTCACTATTGTCCGAATGAAACCATCGATGGCATTGAAATTTTTGACGTACCATCACACCCATCAGCACCGATTGTGGCTGATATGTCATCAACTATTTTATCGCGTGAGTTTGACGTAAATCAGTTTGATCTTATTTACGCTGGCGCACAAAAAAATATTGGCCCATCTGGTTTATCAATTGTTATTGTTCGCAAAACGCTTCTTGAGCGTGAAGGTCTGGCAAAGCCAGGTATTCTTGATTACGCATTAGAAGCAAAACAAGGCAGCATGTATAACACACCACCGACATTTGCGTGGTACTTAGCTGCTGAAGTTTTTGAATGGCTAGAAGCAAACGGCGGCGTTAAAGCGATGGAAGAACAAAACATCGCAAAAGCAGAACTTCTTTACAGCTACATTGATAGCTCAGGTTTTTACAGCAATAAAGTTGCTAAGCATTGCCGTTCGCGCATGAACGTTCCGTTTTGGTTAAACGACGAATCACTGAATGATAAATTCATTAGTGAGTCAAAAGAAGCAGGCTTATTAGCCCTTGAAGGTCACCGTATTGTCGGTGGTATGCGCGCAAGCATTTATAATGCGATGCCACTTGAAGGTGTTCAAGCCTTGGTTAATTTTATGGAAAAATTCGCCAAGGAGAACAGCTAATTATGGAACAGCTTCGTCTTGAACCGATTGCAAAGGTAAATGGTAGTGTGACACTGCCTGGCTCAAAAAGTTTATCAAACCGTATCTTACTGCTTGCTGCTCTTGCAGAGGGCACAACGGTTGTTGAAAACCTACTAGATAGTGATGACATTCGTCACATGTTAGGTGCATTAAATCTTCTAGGCGTAAATGTATCGCTTAACGAAGATAAAACAGTGGCCACCGTAGAGGGTGTTGCAGGTAAATTTAAAACTCCGAGTGAGCCACTATTTTTAGGTAATGCCGGAACTGCTTATCGTCCACTAACAGCGGTTTTAGCTGCTGTAGAAGGCGAGTACCAGCTGGTGGGTGAGCCGCGTATGGAAGAGCGCCCAATCGGCCACTTGGTAGATGCACTGCAAGCACTGGGTGGTGATGTTGAATACCTTAAGCATAAAGATTATCCACCACTGGCCATTAAAGGCGGCAAAATCAACGGTGGCAAAGTTGAAATTGATGGCAGCATTTCTAGCCAGTTCTTAACAGCGCTACTAATGGCAGCACCATTATTTAATGGCGATACAGAAATCACCATTAAAGGCACGCTGGTATCAAAGCCTTACATTGATATTACTCTAGGTGTAATGAAGCGCTTTGGCGTTACTGTAAGCCATGACAATTACGAAACATTTTACGTTAAAGGCTGTCAGCAGTATCAAGCACTTGAGCGCATTATGGTTGAAGGTGATGCATCAAGCGCCTCTTATTTTGTTGCGGCGGCTGCAATAGCAGGTGGCGAAATTGAAATTAACGGGGTAGGTGCGGCATCTGTTCAAGGTGATATTGGTTTTGCCAAAGTGATGGAACAAGTAGGCGCCAAAATCGATTGGTACGATGAAAAGCTAGTGGTTCGTAAAGGCGAGCTAAACGCGGTTGATATTGATGCCAATGCAATCCCTGATGCGGCAATGACACTCGCCACTGTTGCGCTTTTTGCAAAAGGTAAAACAGCAATTCGTAATATCTATAACTGGCGTGTAAAAGAAACAGATCGTTTATATGCCATGGCGACAGAGCTTCGTAAAGTTGGCGCAGAAGTGGTTGAAGGTGAAGATTTCATCGAAATTACACCACCAGACACTTTTAACGATGTAGCGATTGATACCTATAACGATCACCGTATTGCCATGTGTTTTGCAATGGTTGCCGTTGGCGGAAAGCCGATAACCATTAACGATCCTAAGTGTACATACAAAACTTTTCCAACGTTTTTCAAAGTACTAGAGTCTGTCTCAAGTCAATAAAACAGAAGAAAATATAAAAAGTTACATTCTAAATGCGGATCTATTTCTAGAACTGGCGTATAATATCGCGGTTTTATTTTGGTGTGCATTGCAGGAGGTTATAAATGCAGGCGTTATCAATGCCCGTAATCACCATCGATGGCCCAAGTGGTTCAGGTAAAGGAACTGTTTGTCGCTTGTTAGCCGAGAAATTAGGTTGGGATGTATTAGACAGTGGAGCGATTTACCGTGTGCTGTCACTTGCAGCGCTTCATCATCAAATTGAACTAGATAATGAAGATGCGCTAGTTCCGCTAGCTGCAAACTTAGATGTACAGTTTTTGGTCGATAGCCAAACGCATACTTCTAAAATTGTCTTGGAAGGCGAAGACGTCACAACCACAATTCGTAACGAAGAAGTGGGTGCTGCGGCATCAAAGATTGCTGCATTACCACGGGTGAGAGAAGCATTATTACGTCGTCAACGTGCGTTTCGTACTGAGAGCGGCTTAATTGCCGATGGTCGTGACATGGGCACAGTTGTGTTCCCAGATGCACCATTGAAGATTTATTTAACCGCATCAGCTGAAGAGCGCGCTCGTCGTCGCTTTGCTGAGTTGAACGAACGCGGTCTTGATGTTACACTAAGTGGTCTACTTGAGGACATAAAAGCTCGCGATCACCGTGATATGACGCGTGAAGTTGCGCCGCTTGTTCCTGCAGAAGACGCCATTGAGCTCGATACTAGCGAGCTCAATGCAATGCAAGTGTTTGATAAAGTAGTAACTTTACTCGACGAAGCAGTACTTGCAGGAAAGCTTCCAAAAGCTTAAAAGTAATTTATTAAGGTGCCGGCAGGAAGCCAGTGCTATTTTAACAACCCCATGCAGCATGGTTGCTAATTGGTTATTTAATTATTTAGAGACGTATAATGTCAGAAAATTTTGCGCAGTTATTTGAAGAAAGCCTTAAGGGTTTTGAAGCAGAGCAAGGCTCTATCGTTAAAGGTACTGTTATCTCAATCGAGAACAACATCGTACTTGTTGATGCTGGTCTTAAATCTGAAAGTGCAATCCCTGCTGAGCAATTCAAAAATGCTGCTGGTGAACTAGAAGTTGCTGTTGGCGACGAAGTAGATGTTGCTTTAGACGCAATCGAAGACGGTTTCGGTGAAACTATCCTTTCTCGTGAGAAAGCGAAGCGTCACGAAGCGTGGATCCGCTTAGAAAAAGCATGTGAAGAGCAAGAGACTGTTACTGGTGTTATCAACGGTAAAGTTAAAGGCGGTTTCACTGTTGAAGTTGATTCAATCCGTGCCTTCCTACCTGGTTCACTTGTTGATGTTCGTCCAGTACGTGACACAACTCACCTTGAAGGTAAAGAGCTTGAGTTCAAAGTAATCAAGCTTGACCAAAAACGTAACAACGTTGTTGTTTCTCGCCGTGCAGTTATCGAATCAGAGAACTCACAAGAGCGTGAAGAACTTCTTGCTAACCTTGTTGAAGGTCAAGAAGTTAAAGGTATCGTTAAGAACCTTACAGACTACGGTGCGTTCGTTGACCTTGGTGGTGTTGACGGTCTACTACACATCACAGACATGGCGTGGAAGCGTGTTAAGCACCCTTCAGAAATCGTTAATGTTGGCGACGAAATCGCAGTTAAAGTTCTTAAATTCGACAAAGAAAAGACTCGTGTATCTCTAGGCCTTAAACAGCTTGGCGAAGATCCATGGGCAGCTATCGCTGGTCGTTACCCAGAAGGTTCTAAGCTTTCTGGTCGTGTAACTAACCTTACTGACTACGGTTGTTTCGTTGAAATCGAAGAAGGCGTAGAAGGTCTAGTACACGTTTCTGAAATGGATTGGACTAACAAGAACATCCACCCTTCAAAAGTTGTTTCACTAGGTGACACTGTTGAAGTTATGGTTCTTGAAATCGACGAAGAGCGTCGTCGTATTTCTCTTGGTCTTAAGCAATGTATTGCTAACCCATGGCAAGAATTTGCTCGTCTACAAAACAAAGGCGACCAAGTTACTGGTAAGATCAAATCAATCACTGACTTTGGTATCTTCATCGGTCTTGAAGGCGGTATTGACGGTCTTGTTCACCTTTCAGACATTTCTTGGAACACGCCAGGCGAAGAAGCTGTACGTGAATTCAAGAAAGGCGACGAAATCACTGCTATCGTATTACAAGTTGACCCAGAGCGTGAGCGTATCTCTCTAGGCGTTAAACAAATCGAAGCTGACCCATTCAATAACTACCTGGACGCAAACAAAAAAGGTGCTATTGTTAAAGGTAAAGTGACTGAAGTTGATGCGAAAGGCGCAACTGTTGAGCTAATCGAAGGCGTTGAAGGTTACATCCGTGTAGCTGATATCGCTCAAGAGCGTGTTGAAGATGCTACTACTGTAGTTTCTGCAGGCGACGAAATCGAAGCGAAATACGTTGGTGTTGATCGTAAGAACCGCACTTTAAGCTTATCTGTTAAAGCTCTTTTCGAAGCAGAAGAGAAAGAAGTACTAGAGAAGCTTAAGAAAGAAGAGCCAGCGTTCGAAAACGCTATGGCTGCAGCATTCAAAAATGCTCAAAAAGACTAATATCTAGTCTTTTAAAATTGGAAGGGCAGTTTTGCCCTTCCTTTACCACTCTTTAAGGAAACGCTATGACTAAGTCAGAATTGATAGAACAACTTGCCGAGCAACACGCACACATCCCTGTGAAAGATGTTGAAAATGCCGTTAAAGAAATTCTTGAACAAATGGCCGGCTCATTATCTAGCTCAGATCGCATCGAGATCCGTGGCTTTGGAAGTTTCTCATTGCATTACCGTTCTCCTCGCACAGGTCGTAATCCAAAGACTGGCGAAACAGTTGAGTTAGACGGTAAGCACGTACCACATTTTAAACCAGGTAAAGAATTACGTGACCGCGTAAATGCGAGTATTGCCTAGTTTTATACAGGAGTAGTTACTTGTTTAGGGTATTAAAAATTGTATTAATTGCGCTGTGTTTATTTATTGCGTTTGTACTTGGTTCACAGAATCCACAATTGGTGCAAATCAATTATTTAATCGCGAGTAATACTTTGCCCCTAGCTGTTGTAATAAGTATCTGCTTTATTTTAGGTGTCGCAATTGGTTGTTTTATAAGCTTTACACTGTTTTCTCAGTTAAAGTGGCAAAATTATCGCTTAAAGAAAAAATTAGCGCCTGAAAAAAACAATAAAAAGCTTGTTGCTAATAAAGACACCTAATCATGATTGAGCTTCTGTTTTTACTTTTACCCGTTGCAGCCGGTTACGGTTGGATAATGGGTAAAAACAGCGCTAAAAACCAAGCTCATCAGCTTAATCGCCAAATTACCTCTGAATATTCCAAAGGCCTTAAATTTCTCTTAGACAGAGAAGAAGACCAAGGCTTAGAGCACCTTATTAATCTACTCGAAGTTGCCGCTGATTCTGTTGAACACTATTCAACGCTTGCAACTATGTTCCGCCGCCGTGGCGAACTTGACCGCGCTATTAAAATTCATGAGCTGCTATTAAAACATCCAAGTCTTGATGAGCAACAAGCTGCAACCAGCCGCTTAGAACTCGCTGAAGACTACATTATGGCAGGCTTGTTAGATGGTGCAGAAGAGCATTTAGTATGGCTTGTTAAGGCAGGCTATAAAGAAGCGTTAGAGCCTATTATTAATCTTTATTCACAAACCCGTGAATGGGAAAAGGGCATTAACATGTACGAGGCCCACAGTGAGTTGTTCACTAAACCTCAGCATGTAAAAGCGATTGCCAATTTTTACTGTGAAGCAGCGTTACAAGATAACGATACGCAAATTATGCGTAAAGCTATTAGCTTAAACTATAAAGCAATTCGCCCATTGTATGAGCTTGGTCACAGTGCTTTCACCAAAGAAGATTATGTAAAAGCAATTTACTATTGGCGTGAGCTGATTAGCCAGTTCACGTTTTTTGCGCCGGTATTTATTGAAGAATTAGCGCTAAGTTATCAAAAGCTCAATTTAACGCATCAGTTTTACGAATTACTCAATGAACTGCTCGATAAAGGTGGCGTATTAATAAAAATAAAACACTGCCAAGCGTTACTTGAGCAAGGGCACATCGAGCAAGCAATTAAATTTTTAACGGATAGTTTAAAGCGTCATCCGACTATTCGTGGCTTTAGCTTTTTATTACAGCTACTTGCCAAACAAAACAACGATATTAAAGATGTACTCGATCAAATTGATAAGCTAGTTACGTCTTATATCGCAACCAAACCTGATTTTCAGTGCCAACACTGTGGCTTTACCAGTCATACCATTTATTGGGTATGTCCATCTTGTAAGCACTGGGAAACAATTGTTCCAAGCCGTGGCATAGACGGTTTTTAATTCATATTAGCCCATTAGTTTTTAGGAAAGTTATGTCTGTCGAAGATTCAAAAAAAGTATTAATTGCCCTTGATTATGATGATCAACAAACAGCTCTTGCGTTTGTAAAGCAATTATCGCCTGATACGTGTCGCCTTAAAGTAGGCAAAGAAATGTTCACGTATTTTGGTCCTAGCTTTGTTAAGGAACTAATCGACTTAGGTTTTGATGTATTCTTAGACCTAAAATTTCACGATATTCCAAACACAGTGGCTAAAGCTGTAACAGCAGCTGCAAAAATGGGTGTGTGGATGGTTAACGTGCATGCCTCTGGCGGCGTTGAAATGATGACCAAAGCAAAACAAGCTTTAGAGCAGTTTGGTGATGACGCACCGTTATTGATTGCAGTAACTGTACTTACTAGTATGGATGCCGCAGAGCTTACTCGTTTAGGTGTAGATAAAACACCAGAAGAGCAAGTAATTTACCTAGCAAAGCTTGCTAAAGAATCAGGTCTTGACGGGGTAGTGTGCTCAGCACAAGAAGCGAAAAAGCTAAAAGCAGAACTAGGCGCAGACTTTAAACTGGTTACTCCGGGTATTCGCCCAGCAGGCAGTGATGCAGGCGACCAAAAACGCATCATGACACCAAAACAAGCCGTTGAAGATGGCAGCGACTATTTAGTTGTAGGCCGCCCAATCACCCAATCGCCAGACCCAGTTGCAACACTAAAAGAAATTAACGACTCACTAAAATAAGCTCGTTATTTTAAAATAGTCTCTAAAGAGCATTGTATGCGTGATTTATATCGCGCTAGATACAATGCTCTTTTTTATGTGATGAAATACTTAGAATAAATTAGGTACTTACTTAACTGATACGAAAGGAGCCTTTATACAATGTAAAATTATAGTTGCTTATTTAGCCTAGTTTAGGTGTAATGTATAAATAATATTTACTAAGTTGTACAAGAGCATTAGTTAAAGTTATTAATCTAGCTAGGGAATTCTAAGCCTCTAAAAAGCAATTTATATAGTATATAGACCACCAACAAAGACATATCGAACTGGTGGCAGCGCAGTCTCACAAGTAATTATTCAATAAATACTATTTGTCCCATTAAGCTAAATAGTTATTAATATGAGGGAATATGGAATCTATTAGTGAAGTTTTAGTCCGAACTGAACAAACCCTAGAAACAGCAAAACATGGTTTTGACGACCTAGTTTCCAAAAATAAGGTTAGACGTTTTACTGGTTTAAGGAACCTTATTGTATTTGGCCGTTCTGTAACTTTTGTACTTCAAAATCTAAAGTCAGTTATTGGTAAAGATAGATTTGATAGTTGGTATGAACCTCACCAAGAATCTATGAAGCAAGATGTCGTAATGAAATATTTTGTAAAGCTACGAAATGAACTAGAAAAACAAGGACGTTTACCAGTTTCTTCATCTGCGCGTATCCATAACTTTTCCTCTGATATGATCTCTAAATATAAACAGCCGCCAGGAACTGTTGGGTTTTTTATTGGAGATCAACTGGGTGGAAGTGGCTTTGAGGTTGAGTTACCAGATGGAACAAAAGAGAAATATTATGTAGAAATACCATCTAGCGTTGCAGAAGTAACTCAGCATTTTAATGAATTGCCAGTCCCTGATGACAATGAACTTAAGGCTCAAACTATTGAACAGCTTTCAGAGTATTTCCTCAATACATTAGAAGCTTTATTGGATAATGCTCGAAAAGAGTTTCTTGAGCAAGAGACTCAAACTGTAAATGGACGCCGTCTACCACCTTTTATTAGGGTCGTGAAATAGAACTAATTTCAATATTATAAACGCATACAAATAATTTTTTGTTTTGTGTTTCATTATACAGATTTAGGCCAAAAATTTTTTAGTAGTCCAATTTTTATATCCTGCTGTATCCTCACAAGCTAAAATCTGCAATAACTAAACTGTTTTAGTGGTTCCTGTGGAGTTAATTAGTAATATAAATACTTCGATTACACGGCTGCGTTGATGTTTTTTAATCTTTCTAGTTTATAAATTTTACTCAAGCAGTTTTATCTAATTTTAAATTTTATATTAATTGGGTTTCGAATGTCAGATATAGGAAGCTTAATTACAAGCGAGAAGAAGGCTTTGGGAGTCAACAAAGTGAAATTCTTTATTTTGGCTTTAACCTGATTAATTAAAATCTTTATATTGTTGCTATAACATTCTTAGGTAAAGCCTTTCTGATAAATAAAGAAAATAGTCATATGTAATCTTAATTATTTGTTTACAAAGGTGTTTTTAGATGAAATTATTAGCTAAACAATTTAACACTATTTTTGTTTGAAAAGTCACAAGTAATTGATAGGGAAATTATAATAAATGTTAAGAATTAAACTGAATGATAAGTCATTATTTGGGAATGACGCAGGTGAAGATGAATTACAAGAGGTACTAAATTCTTATTTCATTGAAAATGATGATTTTGATGAATTTTATGATGTTGATAATCGTTTAAGTGTAGTTAGTGCGCGCAAAGGAATGGGAAAGTCTACGCTACTATCAAAATTGGATTTTGATTTAACAAATAAAGAAGAGTTGGGAAAGCCAATAGTTGTTAGGGTCACTGGAAATTCACTTTTAGGGTTAGGTGATTTTGCAGGAAAAGATCCTGCTTATTTAGAAAATTACTGGAAGCAGATTATATGTAAAGAGATAAATATCCACATTGGTAAAAAATTAAATTTTGCTTTCACTAGTGATGAGATTTCAATGGTAGAAATTTCAGAGTTAGAAGGAATGAAAAGTAAAAACCTGATTGGCGGGTTAATATCAAGAATCAAAGGAAAGATTCCTTTGATGTCAGTAGAAGCTACGGGTTTCAAACCTGAAAACCTTGAGCGCTTATTAACTAATTACCTAGAGGCTAATAGCGATAAGAAGATTTGGGTTTTGGTTGATGATATTGATGCTAAATATATTGATAGTGAAGATTATCAACATCGAATCAGTTCTTTTTTTAGTGCAATAAGAAGTCTATGCCATGACGTAAAAAATCTGAATATTAGAACTACTGTGCGATCAGATGTTTGGACTAATTTAAGACATGTAGAAGATTTAGATAAATGGGATCAGTACATAATTAATATTGCGTGGACTAAACGGCAAATGAGAGACATGTTAGCTAAAAAAATATTATCTTACGTAAAAAGAAAACACCCCGAATCCCTTGAAGCCAAATATAAACTTGACAAAGATTATAATAAACTAATTGGGTTAGTCTTCTTATCTCCCATTAAATGGTCGGGTAAAGAGCGGCCTGTTTTTGATGCTATAAATGCATTTTCTAATCATCGACCAAGGTCTATGGGCCAACTATGTCGGATGGCGGCTAACCAAGCACATAAAAGTCGATGCAAAGTATCATTGAAGCAAATAAATGAAATTTTAACTAAGTTTGGTCAAAATAGGCGTGATGATTTAATAAAAGAGCATATTCATCAATTTCCAGAGCTTGAAAATCTTATTGATTCTTTGAGAGCAGGGCAAAAAGAATATAAACTTTCTGATTTAGAAATTGTGTTTGATACGAAATTTGTTAAAGGTAGAGCGGCATCTGATATACCACACATAGATGGGAAACCTTACATTGCTCCAATTGATTTAGGGCACTTTATGTATAAAACGGGGTTAATTTCAAAGTTGCCTGATAACCAACAAAATTTTACGTTTTACTCTGACGATCCAGACCTTTTTTATTCTCAAGCGAATAAGGATAATGATATAACTTGGTCAGTTCACCCAAGTTATAGAAACTTTTTAAATATCAATTAAAGTAGATAAAATATCTAAAAAGAAAATATAAATTGCTTTGTTAAGTTTTTTCGTTAATTATAATTCACTGTTTTATTTCATCTGAAGTGACGTTACATATTTATGCTTCATCCGAAGTAGTCTCACTTCAGACCTAAATACAATTAGCTCAGATTACCGTTTGAAAATTGACGGCAAACGTACGTTAAAACTATAAAACCAATAAGAATAAAAAAAGAGTAAAGCTTTCACTTTACTCTTTTTAGATACTTGTTAAATCGCAACTCGCAACTTACTTCAATCTAATCGACGTTGCTTCAATCTCAATTAAACCTTGCTTAAACAAACCACCAATGGCTTTTTTGTAGTTTGCTTTACTGGTTGAGAAAGTCTTTTTAATTGCTTCTGGGTCTGACTTATCACCTAAGTGAAGTACGCCGCCTTCTGCTTTTAATTTTGCTAAGATTTTTTCGCCTAAGTCGTTTACTTTGCCCATGCCTGGCTTTTCAAGTAGTACGTCGATTTTGCCGTCTTCACGTACTTTTTGAATAAAGCCTTTTAAGCGCTGGCCAACAAATAGCTTTTTAAATACGGTGTTGTAGTAAACCACGCCAATGTGGGCTTCGTTCACGAGTACTTTGTAACCAAGGTCTGTTTTACCGGCAACGATTAAGTCAACTTCTTCCATTACTGAGTAAGTTGGTGCTTCTTTCGATAAAAATTTATTAAAGTTGCTCGATGCACAAATACGTTGGCTGGCGTTATCTAGGTATAAACGTACAAGATACGAAAAGCCGTCTTTCATTTTTGGCTTTTGTTCGTTGTATGGCGCTAGTACGTCTTTTTCGAGGCCCCAATCCAAAAACGCACCAGTGCTGTTGATGGCTTTAACACGTAGTAGGGCATATTCGCCCACTTCAGCTAAAGGTTTTTTTGTGGTACCGGTTGGGTGACCTGCGTGATCTAAGTAAATGAATACTTGAACGCTGTCGCCAGCTTCTAGTTCGTAATCAATTTCTTTGCTTGGCAAGAATACTTCGCCTAAATCACGGCCATCTAAATAAGCACCTTCGTTAGACATTTCGTTAACGAAAAGGGTTTGTGTGGTTCCTAAAATACTCATTGTTATTCCTGTTCTGGCTTTTTCTTACGGCGCATTGGAGCAAAACCATCTACATCAATTGGTGCTTGAATAGGGGCTTTTGGCTTTTTAGGGGCTGCTTTGCGTTTTGGTTTTGCAGGTTTAGCTGCCACTTTTTTCTCTGCTTTTTTCCAAACTGTGTTTGGTTTTTTCTCACGCAAACCTTTAAATTTACCAACAAGGCCGTCAACGGTGAAAAAGCTTAATTCATCATTTAAAAATGCTTTAATTGCTTTGTAGCTTGGCCAATCTTTCGGGCCTATTAACGAAATAGCAGTTCCTTTAAAGCCTGCGCGACCAGTTCTACCAATACGGTGCACATACTCTTCAGCATGTTTTGGTAGGTCAAAGTTAATAACGTGAGTCACGCTTAATAAATCAAGACCACGTGATGCAACATCTGTGGTGATTAAGATTTTAAAGTTTTCACGGCTAAAGGCATCCATAATTTCAAGACGCTTAGCCTGTGTTAAGTCACCCGCAAGTGCTTGCGCTTTAAAGCCTTTATCATTTAATAGCTGGCTTAAACGTTGAGTATCTGCACGTGTTGCGGTGAAAATAATGCATTGGCCAACATTGTCTTGTTTTACAAAGTGCTCAAGTAGGGCTTCTTTGTGATCTAAGTGATCAGCTAAATAAAGTTGCTGAGTAATGTCACTATGTTGCTCGTTTGATGCACTTAACAGAATTTGTTTTGGTGATCGTAAAAGGTTACGTGACAAAGCATCAACTTGTGCATGGTCAAGGGTTGCTGAAAACAATAACGTTTGGCGTAAACGGTGATCAGCAAGCTCGTTAATCATTTTAACTTGATCGGTAAAGCCTAAATCTAAAATACGGTCAGCTTCATCAAAAATTAAAAGCTCTAAGCCTGAAAGCTGTAATGAGCGTTGACTCAAATGGTCAGCTAAACGCCCCGGAGTACCCACTACAAAATGAGGGTCTTTACGAAGCGCTTTAATTTGATCGTTAAAGTTTTCACCACCCAGTACTTTTACTGCACTAATGTTTGTGCCGGCAATTAATAGCCTTAATTGGCTGTACACTTGGGTTGCTAATTCGCGGGTAGGCGCAACGATCAAAACGCGCGGGTCGCGTTTACTGAGTGCTTTTTGTTTCATTACGCGCTGTACAGCAGGTAATAAAAACGCCAGCGTTTTGCCCGATCCTGTTTTTGACTGTGCAAAAATATCATGGCCTGCGATAGCTGTTGGTACCGCGTGCGCTTGAATGTCAGTGGGCTGGGTGATGCCTTGATGCGCAAGTTGTTTTTCGAGGCGTGTATCAATCCCAAGTTCAGTAAAATGCAATGCGTAATCTCCGATGAGCAAAATTTGTAAATCCTGTTCATTATAACGCACTTGCCTCACTTGGAGACAGTAAAAACACAGCTATTTCGCATCAGTTTTTGCAATTATCGCTAATTCGCGTAAAATACTCGCCCTCAATGCGCCGGATTTGCGATTCGGTTAACGCCCCACATGGGCATTTAAAGCAAAAGGTAAAACCATGACTGCTGTTCATAAAGACAATGTAACTAGCGAGCACTTTGTTGTTTGCGCACTTTACAAATTTGTAGCCCTTCCTGATTTTGAAGCGATTCGCCAACCACTACTAAAAGTAATGGAAGACAATGAAGTACGCGGTACTTTGTTACTTGCGGCTGAAGGTATCAACGGTACTGTTTCTGCTAAACGTGAAGGTATCGATAACCTACTTGCATGGTTAGATTCACAACCAAACCTAGACAACATTGTGACTAAAGAGTCATATGATGATGAATGCCCGTTCTACCGTACTAAGGTAAAACTGAAAAAAGAAATCGTAACTATGGGTGTTGAAGGTATCGACCCACGTGAAGTAGTGGGTACATACGTAAAACCAGCTGATTGGAATGCATTAATTTCAGATCCTGAAGTGATTCTTATCGATACGCGTAACGATTACGAAATCGAGATCGGTACTTTCCAAAATGCCGTTGATCCAAACACGAAGACATTCCGCGAATTCCCAGCATGGGCGAAAGAAAACCTAGACCCAGCAAAGCACAAAAAAGTCGCTATGTTCTGTACCGGTGGTATTCGCTGTGAAAAATCAACTGCGTACATGAAAGAGCAAGGCTTTGACGAAGTATTCCACCTTGAAGGCGGTATTCTTAAGTACTTAGAAGAAGTACCAAAAGAAGAAACCATGTGGGAAGGTGAGTGTTTTGTATTTGATAACCGTGTAGCGGTAAATCACGATTTACAAAAAGGCTCTTACGACCAATGTCACGCATGTCGTATGCCTATCACTGAAGAAGAAAAGCAAAAGCCTGAATACATGGAGGGTGTATCGTGTCATCACTGTCACGACAGCCTAACAGAAGAGCAACGTGCCCGTTTTGCTGAGCGTCAAAAGCAAATCGAGTTAGCACAAGCGCGTGGCGAAGGGCACATCGGTAACGAAGCGCAAGAAGTTCTTCGTAAGCGTAAAGAAGCTAAAAAAGCACAAAAAGAAGCACAGCGCCAACAGTAATTGCTAGCTTAATGAGTTGATAGAAACCCCAGCATAGTCTGGGGTTTTTTTATGTCTATTCAAAAGGAACAAATAACTAATCAATCTGATTGTGTAGAGGTAACCATTGCAAGCGAAGCACACTTAAAAGAGGTCGATTCATCACATTGTCGTTTCTAATTAGAAAACACAGGCGATGTATGGGTTTATTTCACCTTGGCTAATTGTTTATTAAACGAAGTCAGCTTTTTATTGATCACAAAGCTGTTACACTTCGTAACAATCAAAACGATTCTTATTTAGGTGAAATTTTGACAATTGGCAAATTACATACATGGACTTTAATTGCCTGTATTAGTTGTGTTTCCGTCGCTGAGGCGGCTAATGTAGTTGTAGAATCAGTGTCTGTTGAAAAGTCTAAACAACAGATAAAAGCAGTGGGTAATGCAGAAGCGATTCACTCAGTCACTCTTTACCCAGCCGTTGGGGACAGAGTCACCGCTGTTTACTTTAAACCAGGCGATAACGTTGCCAAAGGTGACTTACTATTAGAGCTTGATTCACGTAGACAAAAAGCAGCGTTGATCGAAGCTGAAATTACTTTAAAAGATGCTGAGCGCACCATGAAAAGGCTTGAAGAAAGCCACGCCCGTGGTGCGGTGCCGCAAAGTGATTTAGATGATGCGAAAACACTTTATGAGCTTGCAAAAGTCCAGTTAATGCAAGCCAAAACAGAGCGTGAAGACCGTGAAGTACGTGCTCCGTTCAGTGGTGTTATGGGTTTAACTGACGTCGAAGTAGGCGATAGGATCACAACCCAAACAGCCATTGCCACTATCGATGATATTTCTGAGCTTTATATCAATTTTAATGCCCCAGAAGCCGCTATCTCAGTGCTTAAACAAAAATCATCGGTTGAAGTGGTGCCTTGGTTAGGCGATAAAGCTTACACGGCTAAGGTGGCAGAGCTTGATTCGCGTATCAATGCGCAAACCCGCACACTCAGAACAAAAGCCAAACTTGACAATAATGCTCAGCAATTTATGCCGGGTATGAGCTTTCGTGTGCACATAAATATTCTAGGTGAAGAGCTTGCTGTAGTACCCGAAGCAGCCATGATGTGGGGGGCATCAGGCCCTTACGTATGGAAGAGTGTCGATAAAAAAGCCACACGCGTTGATGTTAAAATTGAGCAGCGTTTAGCAGGGCGTTTACTAGTCTCTGGTGGCTTAAACGAAGGTGACTTATTGGTGACAGAAGGCGTTCAGCGCCTAAGACCTAATCAAGAGCTTAATTTCATCAATGAAGTGCAGCTAGCCAAGGAGTAATGATGAAACAGCAACCTATGATGGAAGACTTGCCATCAATGGCGATACGTCGCCCTGTTTTAATTGTGGTACTTAACTTACTCATTATTATTGCCGGTATCGCTGCAATAGCAGGGGTTGAAGTACGTGAGCTTCCTGATGTTGATAGACCACGTATTACTGTATCAGCGTCTTTCCCTGGTGGTTCACCGGAGACCGTAGATACCGAAGTAACTAGCAAGCTCGAAGGGGCAGTTGCGAGGGTAAGTGGTGTAAAGTCGATTCGTGCTCAAAGTGAAGAAAACAATGCTCGTATTGTGGTTGAGTTTCGCCCCGGTGTTAATTTAGATGATGCTGCAAACGAAACGCGAGAATCGGTAGCCCGTGTGCAGCGAGAGTTACCCGAAGAAGTTGAACGGGTATCAATTATTAAAGCCGATAACGATGCCGAAGCGGTTGTATCGTTAACGGTATCAAGTGATAGCTTATCCCTTGAGGCGTTGACAGAGCGTGTTGATGTTGACTTAGCCCCGCAGTTTTTAACCATTCCTGGAGTTGCCGATGTTCGCTTAAATGGTGACCGCGAACGGGTGCTTAGAGTGCGTATCGACCCACTTAAGCTAAGCAGCTTTAACCTTACGGTACCAGATATTGCCAACGTACTTCGCCAAGCTCCCTTTGATGTACCTGCGGGTAGTTTAAAATCAAGCGATCAACAGGTGATCGTTCGTGCTGATGCAACGTCAATCTCTGCTGAACAAGTAGCCGATATCATCGTTCGAGATGATACCCGTATTGGCGATGTTGCGGCTGTTTACTTTGGCCCAGCTGATCCGCGTTCGTTCGTGAGGCTGAATGGTACACCTGTGATTGGTATGGAAATTATTCGTCAGGCGCAATCTAATACCATTGAAATTTCAGATGAAGTGCTAACTTTAATCGAACGTATGCGAGTGCGTTTTCCTGAAATGGAATTTACTTTAACCTCTGATGATGCTCAGTTTATCAGAAGCTCAGTTGATGAAGTTATTAACTCACTTTTACTAACCGTGCTGTTAGTGGTGATCACACTGTGGGTGTTTATTGGCTCATGGCGCGCAACGCTGGTTCCTGCATTTGCGATACCTGTTGCATTAATTGGCTCTTTAGCACTTATTTGGGCGCTTGGTTTCTCAATTAATATTCTTACCTTGCTTGCACTCGTGTTAGCTACTGGCCTAATTGTAGATGATGCCATTGTGGTAAGTGAAAACATACAACGTCAGCGGGGCTTAGGTCTTGGTCGTCGTGCAGCTGCAGTGGTTGGTACCCGTGAAGTTTTCTTTGCTGTTGTGGCAACAACCGCCGTATTAGCTGCGGTGTTTGTGCCTATCGCTTTTTTACCATCAACAGCAGGGCGACTATTTAGAGAGTTTGGTGGGGTATTAGCTGGCGCTGTGATCATTTCAAGCTTTGTTGCGCTGTCTTTGGTCCCTGCGCTGACATCAAAACTGAAATTAAAGCAGGGCGGTTTTCATCCATTTGCAAAAGTTGGCCATGTGTTAGCCGCTGTTTATAAGCGCACAATACACGGTGTACTTGAGCATGCATGGATTACCTTCTTTGCATGCTTGTTGGTTGCTGCAGGCTCTGGGGCACTGTATTTCAATCTAGATAATGAGCTATTACCAACAGAAGATCGCGGTAAAATTCGTATTTTTGCTCGTGGTCCAGATGGTGTAGGCTTGAACTTTATGGACAGACAAGCGGTGCAAATGGAAGATATCTTACTGCCGTATGTTGAAAGTGGTGATATTGAGTCTATTTACACTGTGGTTGGGCAGTGGGACCCAAATATTGTATTTATTACTGTGCCGCTAAAACATTGGGACGAACGTCATTTTAGTCAGCAAGAAATTATCAATAAAATACGTGAACCTTTAGGTAATATTCCTGGTGCGGCTGGTTACCCAGGTGGTTCAAATAGTTTGAACTTGCGTGGTCAAGGCGGTGGTATTGAGCTTGCCTTATTGGGCCAAGACTACCTCGAGATATTTAAAGCTGCGCAAGACTTTTCTGCTGAAATTGAAAAAGCAGTGCCAGAAGTGGCACCTGTGCGTATTTCATATCAGCCGTCACAGCCACAATTACGGGTTAATATTGATAGACGTCGTGCTGAAGAGCTTGGCGTATCGCTCAGTGATATCTCCGTAACGTTACGTGCTGCAATCAATGGTGATGATATTGCCGATTTAAACATTGGTGATCAATCAATCCCGATTATGTTGCAAGCACAAAACCAAACTATCACTAACCCAAGCGATTTAGCTAACTTGTATGTTGGTGGCCGTAATGGTCAATTAGTTCCATTAAGTAGTGTGGCAACCATTACTGAAGAAGGTGTTGCAGCAGAGCTTGAGCGCCACGCGCAGCGCCGTGCTATTGAACTGAGCATGGAAATGCCAGAGGGCGTAACTATTGCTGAGCTGGTTACAAAAATCCGTGATATATCAGAGCAATCTCTGCCTGCGGGTATCAGCTTGGCGTTTAAAGGTGAGGCATTAACCTTTGAAGAAACCGCCAATGAAGTATTAGTGACCTATGTATTGGCCTTTTTAATTGTTCTTCTGGTATTGGCAGCGCAATTTGAAAGTGTGAATAGTGCAATCGTTGTTATGATCACTGTACCATTTGGTATTACATCAGCAATTTTAGCGTTATATCTAACAGGTACATCATTAAACATTTACTCGCAAATTGGTTTAGTGATGCTGATTGGTCTAATTGCTAAAAACGCCATCTTGCTGGTGGAGTTTGCCGACCAATTACGTGACCAAGGCCGCTCGGTTAGAGTGGCGGTAGAAGAGGCCGCACTAGTGCGCCTTCGTCCAATCGCGATGACACTGGTTTCAACTTTATTAGGTGCATTACCACTTATTTTATCTACCGGTGCAGGGGCTGAGGCTCGTAACGCGATTGGTTGGGTAGTATTTGGCGGTTTAGCACTGGCGGTGTTATTTACCCTCTATTTAACGCCTGTTATTTACCTTGGTTTAGCTCGCTTTACTAAACCAAGAGGTGATGAGTCGAAACTTCTGGCTGAAGAGTTAGAAAAGGCTTAATCCTACTTAATTGGCTATTTTTTCTTTGAAAAAATAGCCAATTACCCTCACAATTAAATCAAATGTTTAAAACTAGGTACGCGTATGCAAGCCGAACACGTCGATATCGCCCAATTTCTTTCTGATCACGCTCCCTTTGATGATCTTCCTGAAGAGGCGGTAAATAAACTCGCATCACAAGTAGAAATCGCTTATTTTCGCGCAGGCACTGAAATACTAAATTATGGCGAGGATATCGCTGATTTATTTGTTATTCGAACAGGTGCTGTAGAGATATATCGTCGTGATGGTGATTTATACAACCGTTTAACTATCGGCGGCATTTTTGGGCAAATGGGCCTTCTGATGAACCGCAAAGTGCGCTTTCCGGCAAAGGCACTCGAAGACACCTTAGTTTATTGCATTAATGTTGAGTTGTTTAATCAATACTGCGACGAATACGAAACATTTGCTGATTTTTTTGAAGCCGATGGTAATGTGCGCCTTCACCAAGCAATTGTTGAACAGGCAGACAGCAACGATTTAACAACCGCCAAGGTTAAGTCGCTTCTTCATCGTGATGTTGTCACTGTGGCAAAAGATGCCTCTGTGCAAATGGTTGCGCAATTAATGACGCAAGAGTCGGTATCGTCTGTGCTGGTTACTGATGCCGATAAACCAATCAGTGATGATCCTGATGATGACGACGGCCAAGTTGTTGGCATTATTACTGACCGTGACTTACGCACCAGTGTAATTGCTGAAGGGTTAAGTTACGAAGCTCCAGCTGCGCAAATAATGCAAAAAGACTTAATACTACTCGATAGTAATGCCTATGTGTTTGAAGCTGTACTGGCCATGCTCAGAGATAACATTCACCACTTGCCTGTGGTTGTTAAGAAAAAGCCGATTGGCGTTATTTCGTTATCGGATATTTTACGCTACGAGTCGCAAAGTAGCTTATTGTTAGTGCGCGGCATATTAGCTCAGCAATCGGTTGAAGATTTAGCTCACTATGCAAGGCAATTACCTAATGTATTTGTTCGTATGGTTAACGAAGATGCTAACTCTCACATGATTGGTACCGCAATGGCTGTAATAGGGCGTACCTTCAAACAGCGTTTACTTGATTTAGCTGAAGAAAAGTTTGGCCCACCGCCGGTTCCTTATTGCTTCATCGCTTTAGGT
This sequence comes from Pseudoalteromonas sp. PAST1, assembly GCF_021532515.1. Taxonomy (NCBI): domain Bacteria; kingdom Pseudomonadati; phylum Pseudomonadota; class Gammaproteobacteria; order Alteromonadales; family Pseudoalteromonadaceae; genus Pseudoalteromonas; species Pseudoalteromonas sp. PAST1. Next base: position 36,024 of record NZ_JAKGBH010000034.1, read on the forward strand.
TCAATGGCGCGTGATGAGCAATTAATTGTGACCGACCAAGATAACGCCATTATCCTTGATAATAGTTTTAACGAGGAATTACATGACGAGTATTTTCAGAATTTGGCTGATTTTGTTTGTGACGGTTTAGCTGAGTGTGGCTACAAATATTGTGAAGGTGAAATCATGGCGTCATTTAAAAAGTGGCGTTTAACACGCGAGCAGTGGAAAGAGCAATTTGCAGGTTGGATGGCCGAACCGAAACCGCAGGCTTTATTACATAGTTCGATCTTTTTTGATTTAGATGGTGTTTACGGTAAAAACAAATGGGCCGATGAGCTCAAACGCTTTATTGCAACAGAAGGGCGTAAGAATAAACGTTTCTTGGCAAACCTTGCTGCGAATGCGCGTAACAGAACGCCGCCTTTAGGTTTCTTTAAAGATTTTGTGTTAGAGCATAATGGCCAACACAAGCGCTCTATGAACTTAAAACGCCGCGGTACAGCGCCTTTATCTGATGTAATACGCGTGCATGCATTAGCGATAGGCAGTCGTAAACAAAATTCATTCGAGCGTTTAGAAGATATTATCGAAGCTAAACTACTTCCTGAAGGCAAAGCACAAGATTTACGAGACGCCCTAGAGTACATTGCCATGATCAGAATTAGACACCAAGCGTGGCAAATAGAAAAGCTTGATGAAGCGCCAGATAACGATCTTGAGCCTCATTTACTTTCTCCTTTTGAGCAGCGCAATCTTAAAGAGGCGTTTGCCATTTTAGATAAAGCGCAGAATTTCCTAAAATTCAGATACTCTGCTAACTCAGGGATGAAGTAATGGCAAAACAAGGGGCAAAACTTGATTGGCCGACTCGGTATCAAGAGTTATTAACACAGAGCAAACAGCCGTTAATCAAAGCGTTTTATGAATCAGCTATTTGTGATTTAAGCACACCAATTAGTGATATTCCCTTAGTAGCACTTGATTTTGAAACAACCGGTCTAAATTATCAAAATGACGATATCGTCAGTGTTGGTTTAATTCCATTTAATACCAAGCGTATTTTTTGTAAAGATAGCCAACATTGGATTGTTCAACCAAGGCGCAAGCTTGCTGAAGAGTCGATTGTTATTCATGGTATAACTCACTCAGAAGTGAGCGATGCACCTGACTTTTCAACGATTATGGCGCCTTTGTTAGCAGCATTAAAAGGCAAAGTGATTGTGGTGCATTTTGCTCCCATTGAACGGCACTTTTTATATCAAGCGTTGCAAGCCCGTTTAGGCGAAGGGCTTGAATTTGCCGTTATAGACACGCTAGATCTGGAAACGCGCGCACTTAAAGCAAAGCAGGGGTTACTAGGTCGACTATTTAATTCTAAGCTGGATTCTGTGCGCTTAGCTGACTCTCGCATTCGTTATTCGTTACCAGCGTATCAAAACCACAATGCACTTAATGATGCCACAGCCACCGCAGAGCTGCTACAAGCGCAAATAGCTTACCACTACCGCCCAGATACGCCACTCAGCGAATTACTAATATAGCGCTCGTAGCACCGACGTTATGTCGGGTATTTAAATTATTTGAGCAAAGCTTATCAATAAAAAAACGCCGCAAAAAATGCGGCGTTTTTTATTATTTCAAAGCGTATTTAGTGTCTTGGTTCTGTTCGTAAACCTAGGAGTAAACTCACACACATTAATAGCAATACAAAGGTAAACGGCAAGCCCGTAGATACGGCGCCGGCTTGTAAGGCCTCGATTGCTTGTGTGCCACCAATCCAAACAAGTGCAGCTGCAATTGCACCCTCGATTGTAGCCCAGAAAATACGTTGTGGCACTGGCGCGTCAACTTTACCACCAGCGGTGATTGAGTCGATTACTAATGAACCTGAGTCAGATGACGTAATAAAGAACACCAGTACTAGCACAATTGCAATGAATGAAAGCACTTGCGACATTGGCAGGGCTTCAAACATTTGGAACATAGCTAGTGGTACATCAGTTAAGCCTTTTTCACCAAGTACACCTACTTTATCAATCACTTGTTCAATAGCGATACCACCATAAATTGACATCCAGAAGATAGTCACAACAGTAGGAACTAGTAATACAGCAATTAAGAACTCACGGATTGTGCGGCCTTCAGATACGCGTGCAATGAACATACCTACGAACGGTGACCATGAAATCCACCAAGCCCAGTAGAATACAGTCCAGCCATGCATCCATGTTTCATCTTCACGACCATGAGGATTACTCAGTGGAATAATGTTTTCAACATAACCCATTACTGTATTAGGAAGGTTGCCAAATGCTGCAGAAAACCCAACAAGTGCAACAAATACGAGTAATACAAAAGCGATAAGCATGTTTACGTTACTAAGCAGTTTTACACCGCCGTCGATACCGCGAACAACAGAAATAACAGCTAGTAACGTCACACCAATAATAACGCCTATTTCTAAGCCAATTCCGCTATCAGTACTAAATACGTGATTAATACCAGCAGCGGCTTGTTGTGCGCCTAAACCAAGAGATGTTGCAAGGCCAAATAAAGTGGCAAGTACAGCTAGAATATCAATAAGGTGGCCAGGCCAGCCCCACGCTTTGTCACCTAAAATTGGGTAAAAAATTGAACGAATAGATAACGGCAAACCTTTGTTATAGCAAAAGAATGCGAGTGAAAGCGAAACAACCGCGTAAATTGCCCAAGGGTGTAAACCCCAGTGGAACATAGTTGCACCCATTGCCAGTTTAGCGGCTTCCGGCGTGTTTGCTTCAACACCAAGTGGTGTTTCGTACCAACCTGTAAAGTAGGCGACAGGTTCTGCGACGCCCCAGAACATTAAGCCTATACCCATACCTGCAGCAAATAACATTGCAAGCCAAGAAATACGCGAATGAGTTGGACGTGCTTCTTTACCACCAAGGCGGATATTACCGTATGGTGAAACAATTAACGCTAAGCAAAACAATACGAATAAGTTTGCTGACCACATAAAAAAGCCATCAAAGTTATTAATAATGTCGTTTTTAATTCCATTTAAGGTTGTTTTTGCTGTTTCAGCATCTGAAATAAGTGTTGCCACTAAAAATAGGGCAATTAATCCAGCACTAATGCCAAATACAGGGTTGTGCACATCAAAACCCCATTTTTGTACATTGTCCTGTCCGACAGTGTAGTCGGTATTGTCGATACTGTACTTGTCATGATGTTCGCTCATGAATACCTCTTGTTGTGATTATATTTAGCAGAGAGCTAAACGGCCGGTTGGCACAAGCTTGGCTATTACTATTTTTACGTATCAAACCCAAAAATAGTTTGTAGACTAATTAAATTTGTACCAAAGTTTAGTCTTTAGTGTAGGAGCTCGAAAAAAAATGTAAATGGTTTTGTCCCTAAACAGCCGAATAAATGCAGTTTTTTAGGTTTTTTGTTGTAATTGTGAACAAATTAGGCAGCGAAAGGAATAATGTGATGACAGTATTATTTCAAAGCAAATTATTTCAATTGAGAGGAAAGTGCTGCAAACACAGGGCTTGCAGCACAAAGTTACTACTTTTTGTAAGCGTCGTTATGAACGCCAGCAGCACGACCTGAAGGGTCAGCATTGTTTTGGAAAGATGCATCCCAAGCGAGTGCTTCAGGAGTAGAACAAGCAACAGATTTGCCATGCGGAACACATTTTGCGGCGGCATCACCAGGGAAGTGCTCTTCGAAAATACTACGATAGAAATACGCTTCTTTAGAATCAGGCGTATTGATCGGGTATTTGTATTTTGCATTAGCAAGGTCTTGATCGCTAACTTGTTCGTTCACATACTCTTTTAACGTATCAATCCAGTTATAGCCTACACCATCAGAGAACTGCTCTTTTTGGCGCCAAAGCACGTCGTCTGGCAGGTAGCCGTCGAACGCTTCACGAATAATGTGCTTTTCGATTTTACCGTCTTTACACATTTTCGCTTCTGGGTTGATACGCATTGCTACGTCTACAAATTCTTTATCTAAGAATGGCACTCGCGCTTCAACGCCCCATGCTGCCATTGATTTATTCGCACGCAAGCAATCGAACATATGTAGTTTAGAGACTTTACGGTTAAGCTCTTCATGGAACTCTTGCGCATTTGGTGCTTTGTGGAAATAAAGGTAACCACCAAATAGCTCATCAGCACCTTCGCCCGACAACACCATTTTAATACCCATGGCTTTAATTTGGCGCGCCATTAAGTACATCGGCGTTGAGGCACGAATAGTTGTTACATCGTACGTTTCGATGTGATAAATCACTTCACGTAGGGCATCAATACCTTCTTGAATGGTGAAGTGAATAGGGTGGTGAACCGTACCAATCATATCAGCTACTTTTTGTGCAGCTGCTAAATCGGGTGAACCCTCAAGACCCACAGAGAATGAATGCAGTTTTGGCCACCATGCATCAGACTCATCATTATCTTCGATACGTTTTGCAGCAAAACGTTGTGTGATAGCTGAAATTACCGATGAATCTAAACCGCCTGATAATAGAACACCGTAAGGTACGTCACACATTAATTGACGTTTAACAGCAGCTTCTAAGCCTTCTTTAACATCGCTTGATTTAGCTTCGTTGTCTTTTACTGCGTCATAGCTTTGCCAATCGCGGCTGTAATACTTACGAAGTTGACCATCTTTGCTCCACAAGAAATGACCCGGAGGGAATTCTTCAATATGTTTACAAATTGGCGATAATGCTTTTAATTCTGAGGCAACATAAAAGTTACCATGTTCATCATGACCTGTATAAAGGGGAATAATACCGATATGGTCACGACCAATTAAGTAGGCATCTTGCTCTTCGTCGTATAAACAAAACGCGAAAATACCATTTAAATCGTCTAAAAACTCAGGGCCTTTTTGCTTATATAAAGCCAAAATAACTTCACAGTCTGACTGAGTTTGAAAAGTAAAATCAGTTTCTAAGCTGGCAGCGAGCTCTTTGTGGTTATAAATTTCACCGTTAACAGCAAGGATATTTGTACGCTCAGGGTTGTACAAAGGCTGTGCACCACTCGATACGCCAACAATCGCTAGACGCTCGTGCACTAAAATAGCTTTATCTGACGAATACACGCCGGACCAATCTGGCCCGCGGTGCCTTAATAGTTTTGACATCTCAATTGCTTGGCTACGCAATTGAGCGGGATCAGATTTAATATCTAATACCCCAAAAATTGAACACATAGTGACTCCTCATTCCAAATATGTGCGCAGTTAACAGAATTTATATAACTGCGAATGTTTGTTTTAACAGAAATAATTACCTAAGTCACACAGGTTTTTTAATTAATTGAGAATAAAATATGCACCTGCGCTAACCTCTTTGCACCAGTATGGGGTAAGTGGTTAAAGGGTGAGCGGTTTAAATGCTTGATTTGTGCAAATTGGATGATAATGAGTCTGGAATAAAGGCTTTTGTTAGTAAATAATCTGCACTGCTTTGGTGCAAAGGAATGTATAAGGTTTTTACCTTTCTAAATGTATAGACAAGCTTTAAAGCAATGCGAGCAAAGACTTTCTTTGCTCGCTTTTTAAACACCAATAAATTAACGCTATTTATTAATATAGTTTAGTGCTATCGCAAGTTGATTTAAGTGCGCAGTGAGTTTTTCTTGTGCTGCATGGGCTTCTTTAAGTGTAACAAACTTAAAGTGAAGGAAATCACCGGGTTTTAATTGTGCAAAGTGACGAAGATCGGCTTCGATCACGGTACCGAGCAATGGGTAACCACCCGTTGTTTGCGCATCGTTTAATAGCACTATGGGTTCACCATTTGGCGGAAGCTGAATACAGCCAGGAGCGACAGCCATAGAGAGTAATGAAACATCATGGCTGATATCACACTCATCACTTAATAGCCGTGTGCCCATGCGGTTACTATTAGGCGATACATGCCATGAATGATTTATAAAGTTAACGATGGTGTCTTTTGGTAACAGTGCTGCATGTGGTGCGGCATGAATACGAATTTGTGTACTTTTAGGTGGTAGCATAGCGCCTAAGCCAATTTTGGTATTGTACCTTGGCGTTATATCAAAACTATCGCCAGCCTGTAGTGCTTGACCGGTCAAGCCACCAAAACCTGCTAATATATCTGTTGAGTAAGAATCTAAAATTGGCTCAGGTAAATGCCACTCGCCGCCAATCGCAAGGTAACTTCTAAAACCATGACGCGCCGCATTAAACTTTAATACATCGCCTTTTTTTATGTAAAAGCTCCAGCCTGGTTCAACAGCATTGCCATTCACTGTGGCTTTCATATCTGTACCGTGCAGTGCAATGTAGTAATCGTTATCGAACTGAATTTCGGCAAGACCCAAAGTGATTTCAATAACGGGGTTGTTGTCGTCGTTGCCGACTAAACGGTTTGTAATAACTTGAGCATAAGGGTCAATGCACCCTGATTGTCCAATGCCTAAATGGCGAGATCCTGTGCGGCCTTGATCTTGTATAGACATTTGCATACCAGGTTTGATGATAGTGATCATTTTAACACCTCCTGAATAACAAACTCTAAAGTATCACCGGGTTCGATAGCACAAGGCGAGGCTGCATTGATATCAAATAGACGAAAATCTGTATGACCAATAATTTGCCAGCCTCCAGGGGAGCTTTCAGGGTAAATACCGGTTTGATTGCCGCCAATAGCAACAGATCCTTTTGGAACAGAGAGCCTTGGTTCAGCATGTCGAGGTGTGAAAAGTTGTGGATTTAAACCATCTAAATAAGCAAAACCGGGTTTAAAGCCTAAAAAAAGCACGTGGTATTTGGCACTGCTGTGCATTTGAGCAACATCATCAACAGACAGATTATGATGTTTAGCAACATGTGCTATATCAGGCCCATATTCACCACCATAACGAGTCGCAAGTTTATGATGACGTGAGTTAAAGTCAGTAGCTTTAAGTTCGTGCCATTGTTCAAGTAATCGTGGCAGCCAACCAGCAAGTTGAGCGGGCTCTTTCAGGTAAAGTGTTAAATTATTATTGGCAGGGACTACATCAACAAAGTCATCACTGCTTTGGCAATATTGTGCTAATGCCCATATTTTCTTTTGCGTAGTGAGTATGTCGCTTGCTGTTTCATAGGCATCAAAAAAGATGCTATGCGTAGTGAGCGCCATAATTTTAGGTGTACTTTTGGTCGTAGTCATTGCGTATCAATCTTATTATTATCCCTTAATGCTTATTAGCATATAGGCTGTTTGTTGATGATGTAAATGTGTCTTTAGTGTTAATTAGAAAAACTCAAGACAATCAAGTGGCTATAATAGTTTATAACCACTTGATAAAGTGCAATGTCTAATTACTGTGCGTTATTTAGTAACCAATTAGACAGTAAACGTACGCCATAGCCTGTACCGCCTTCAGCTAGTTCATCTTTTGCTTTAGAGTTTAGCGCGTTACCTGCAATATCAATGTGAACCCAACGTGTGTCACCGGCAAAGTTTTGTAAGAAACTCGCTGCTGTAGTAGCACCTGGGCCATGTGAACCGATGTTTTTAAGATCAGCAATGTCTGACTTTAATGCATCTTCATAACCTAGAGGTAAACGCCATAGGTTTTCATTTACTTGCTTACCCGCAATAGTTAGTTGCTCAACAAGAGTATCATCATCAGAGAAAACCGCCGCGTATTCATTACCTACAGCACGAATTTTAGACCCAGTTAGGGTCGCAACATCAACCATAATACTTGGCTTGTACTTGTCGCGGGCATACCACATTGCATCACTCAGTACTAAGCGACCTTCAGCATCTGTATTAACAATTTCAACACTTAAACCTTCGGCTGTTCTTACAACATCGCCAGGCGCAACAGCAAATTGCGATACCATATTGGCAGCCATGCCCATTACAGCAACAACGTTTGTGTCGGCTTTAGCCAGTGCCATTGCTTTAACAGTACCCAGTACTGCAGCTGCCCCTGCCATGTCTGATTTCATGCGGGCAATTGACGCGCCTGTTTTAAGGCTGTAGCCACCTGAATCAAAGGTAATACCTTTACCCACTAACGCGATAGGGGTGTTTTTATTACCTTGATAATGAGCAACCACTAAACGTGCACCTTCTTCGCTACCACGACCAACTGCTTCAAGTGCACCCATGCCTAGCTTTTTAATTTGCTTAGGCTCTAAAACAGTAATTTTAACACCTAACTTTTTAAGCTCTTTTGCCGCTTTAGCAAAATCAACCGGTGTCATTTCTGTTGCAACTTCAGAGGTTAAGTCACGTGCTAAAAATACACCTTGTTCAATGCTTTGTAGTAATTTATGGTTTTTGACCGCTTGGTCTAAATTATCAACATCTAATGTGTAGTTAACAACGTGGCTGTCTTGTTCTTTTTTGTATTGCTCAAAACGGTGGTCACGTAAATTTGCGCCATGTGCAAATTCTGCTGCATATTTAGCATTGATTGCGCTGTCTTTAAGCTCTGAAAAATCAAGGCTAACATTTGCTTGTTTAGCCGACTGCAATTTAGCGTGAACGTTACCACCTAGTTTTGCCATTTTTGCTGCATCTAGTTTTGGCTGCTCTCCTAAGCCAACAAGTAAGATGCGTTGATGGTCGCTACCGTTTGGTGCGATAACTTCTAACGTTTTGCCATAACCTGCTTTAAAGTCGCTAAATTCAATGACTTTATTTAGGTGAGTTTGGGTTTCTGGCTTTAAATAATTAAAATTAGCAACTTGGCTATCTGTATCTAAAAATAAAACTAGTGTGTTGTCGTTCGGTTTAATTGATTTTGCAAAAGTGAACTCTGCGGCATTCACTTGCGTAGCAAGTGTTAATCCTAATGTAATAGCAGATAAGCTGTGTGCAATTTTCATTTTTTAATATCCCAATGTTAAAAAGCTGTGTTTTACCGTAAATAAGGTTAAGAGTTAAATTGTTAGCGGTGAATCGCTGTTTACATGCGTTTAAGTTGAAATTATTAATACCTATACGCGGTCTGTCTTAAATACAGGCTTTTAAGAGGAAATTAGTATGACAATTAAGTCGATGTTACTGACACTATTCACTTGCAGTGCCATTTTTACCACCAGCCCAATTAAAGCTGAAACAATGCCAGATAACGCAACAGGGCATATTGAAACCATTGTGCTAGGTTCAGGTTGTTTTTGGGGAGCAGAAAAACGTTACGAAGCACTTGATGGCGTGTTGGATGCGGTATCTGGCTATGCCGATGGGCATGGTTTTAAAGCGACCTACAAGAACATAACACGTAGCTCGCGACGCTTTGATAAAAACAATTATGCAGAAGTTGTTAAAGTGACATACAACAGCAACGAGTTAACAACACAATCACTGTTAATTCATTATTTTGAAAATCATGATCCAACCCAGCTAAATCGCCAAGGTAATGATATTGGCACTCAATACCGCTCAACAATTTTGGTAAGTAATAATGAGCAACTCGAGGTTGCTAATACACTTAAAGATGAATACCAAAGTAAATTAACCGCAGCAGGCTACGGCAAGATTGTGACTGTGATAAAACCGCTTGACGCATTTTATGCTGCAGAGGATTATCACCAAGATTATTTAAAGAAAAACCCCAATGGCTATTGCCCTGATCATTCAACGGGCGTTGTATTCACACCAGTAGAAAAACAGCAGGTTGATAACACAGCCTTATTGGCAGGTAAGCAAATTGTAGTGATAGATGCTAAAGGTTATTGCCCATACTGTGAAAAGTTTAAAAAAGAGGTCGCTAATGAGTACATGGGGACAATTCCTATGACTTTCCGACATGCTGATCAACTTGATGGTTTAACGATTAAAACGCCGACTTGGGCAACACCCACGTTATTATTTATAGAAAATGGCGAAGAGGTTTATGGTCGCCAAGGCTATGTCAGTAAAGCTGAGTTTTACAAAGCCTTAGGCGCATTTAAACTAGGTGACAGTGAAGCCTTTAGAGTTGCATTTCATGCCAGAACAGACAGCCCATTTTGTAAGCAGTACGATATCTTTAAAAATACACCCGACGGTATTTTTATTGATAAGCTAAGTGGAGCGCCGCTTTTTGATACCCGAGATAGATTTAACTCAGGCACTGGCTGGCTTTCATTTACACATCCAGTTAAAGACAGTGTAACTATGCATGAAGACAACAGTTATGGCATGCAGCGTATTGAGCTTAAATCAAAAAGCTCGGGTATTCATTTAGGTCATTTGTTCCCTGGTGAAGGGCCAAGAGGTAAAGACAGGTACTGCATTAATGCAACAGTGCTTGATTTTGTGCCAAGAGATGAAACTTAAGAAGTTAGAACTTATTTATAGCCAGCTTTCAGAGCTGGCTTTTATATTAAAAGCTACCTCATACAATTCTTTATTAACATAAAGTTTATATTTCAATTAATAACAATAAAATATTATTTTAAATATAGATTTCAATCATACCTTCTTATTTTTATAAGCTATTGACTAGTTAATTTAAACCATAAATTACCAGTTATATGAAAAGTCTGATCGTACCTTATATAAAAACAGTTTAAAATGCGGTATGAATACAATAGTTCATTTCATGGAGGGTAAATGAATAAACAGCAATTAAATGATATTTCGTTACAAAAAATTTGGATTGGTGAGCTCCCGAATTCAGATAATAAGTGCACCACTCATGGTTAAACGGTGAGAAGAGATCAACTGCCTGTTGGTGGTACTCTGTAATCGCCAAAAAACAAGAGTAGATACCATGAGTTACAAGCAGTTGATCGA